>JAPKZP010000669.1 GCA_026393735.1 Acidobacteriota bacterium | reverse complement strand
GTCCCACGACAATCGCGTCGGGCCCCGCCACGGGCTTCATCGGCGTGAGCACCGAGACCTCGACCTGGAGATCCTTCAGTTCGCCGGCGGTGATCGGCGGGAAGCGCGGATCCTTGAAGGCTGCTTCGAGCGCCATCGACGACACCAGCCTGATGAGCGTGCCTGCGGGCTCCAGGCTCCCGATGCAGCCGCGGAGTTCGCCGTGCTTCGTCCACGTGACGAACGTCCCGGCCTCGCGCAGCAGCTTTGGCGATCCGCGACGCGGCAGCGGAAGCGTATCGGTCGTGAGATAGCGGGTCACCGTCTCGCGCGCCAGACGAAGCAGCACCCGTTTGTCGTCGACACCGAGGCTGCCGCTCGCGTCCGGGTCGAGTCTCGCAACAGCCGAACCTTCGACGGTCCCGGCGCCCCGCCCGAACGCCACGGCTCCGTAGCCGACCACCCGATCCCGGTCCCCCATGACGGTGTCGCCGGAGTTGGCGTACGCGACGATGAACCCACGGGTGGCGCCGAGACCGCGCGCGGCCTCCATGGCCACGCGGATCGGTCCCTCACCGCAGGCACACGTGGCCAGGCCGGGGTGCTGTCGTTCGCTCGCCTGCGCCATGACCCTTGACAGCCTGGACGGATCCATCGACTCGATGCCGGCGAGCGTACTGCGGTCCACCTCGACCGCCTCCCGGAACGGTGGATAGTGCGACAGGTCGGAGCTGGCGACAATGAGCAGCCGGCGGCCCTTGCCGAGCTGAGCAAGCGCGCGGCCGAACCGGCTGCACGACTCATCATCCGGGGCACCCACGACCACCGGGACGATCTTCGCCTTGGGAAACAGGACCTGCACGAAAGGTACCTGCACCTCGACCGAATGCTCGCCGGTGTGCAGGCTGCGGTCGAACACCGCACCGCCGTCCTTCACCAGGGCGGCCGCAAGTTCCTGGTCCACGTCGGCCACCCCGAGCGGCGTACGGTACCCGGCGCCGTCGTACACGGACACGCGCCGGAACGTGCCGCTCGTGTGATTGGTTCCGAGAATCACCACCGTGTCGACGTCTCGGCCGGCGACTTGCCTGTAGCCGTCCGCGGCAATCTGTCCCGAGAAGATGTAGCCGGCATGCGGCACCACGATCGCCACCGGAGCGTCGACGGTCGCAGGCACGGCGTCGCGCATGAAGCCGTCGATGGCGGCCCGCAGCTTGACCGGATCGTCCGGATAGAACTGCCCGGCGACGGCGGGCGGACGAATCGACGCCTCCGGCTGCCCGGCCGACCGCGCGGCGTCGCCGAAGCATCCTGCCATGGCGATGGCACACGCCACGGTTGCGACTGAGCGCATGGCTGTTCTCCTCATACCCAGACGCCGGCGATGGCACGACCGCAGGCGCCGCACCGGCCGTTCTTCAGGTTCGATTCGACGACGAAGAAATCCTGCCGCTTGATCACCGCGGCCTTGCATCCGGGGCAGTACGTGTGGTTCCCGGCGTGGCCAGGGACATTCCCGACGTAGACGTACCGCACGCCACGGTCCATCGCCATCGCCCGGGCCCGCTCGAGTGTCGCGATGGGCGTGGGCGGGAGATTCAGCAACTGGTAGTCAGGGTGGAACCGCGTGAAGTGCAGCGGCACGTCCGGGCCGAGTTCGCCCATCACCCAGTCGGCGAGCGCCCGCATCGAGGCGTCGGCATCGTTCAGCGTGGGCACGACGAGATTGACGATTTCCAGGTGCACGCCGGCCTGGTGGACCTGTTTGATGCTGCGCAGGACCGGGGCCAGAGCGGCGCCGGACACGTTGGCGTAGAAGTCCTCGCTGAAGCCTTTGAGATCGATCTTGATCGCATCGAGCGCGCCGCACAGATCCGCGAGCGGCCGCTCGTTCATGAAGCCGCAGCTGATCATGACGGATCGCAGACCGCGGCGGCGGGCGAGCGCCGCGATGTCGAGCGCGTACTCGATGAAGGTCGTCGGCTCGTTGTAGGTAAAAGCCACCACGGGCGCGGCACGGCGCCGGGCTTCGTCGACGATCTGGGTGTGGGTGGTGTACGCCACGTCGTAGTCGCCCGGGCTGGACTGGGACAGCTGCCAGTTCTGGCAGAACTTGCAGCGCAGCGGGCACCCGGAGGTGCCGAGCGAGAACGCCGCGCTCCCGGGCAGGAAGTGGTAGAAGGGCTTCTTCTCGATCGGGTCCACGTGCACGGCGAGCGGCCGGCCGTACACCAGCGACCGCAGCTCGCCGCCGACGTTCATCCGGGCGCGGCACCGGCCCGTCTCTCCGCTCTTGATGGTGCACCGCTGAGCGCAGAGCTGGCAGAACACGGTCGATCGCTGGTGGGAATGCCCCCGGTCCAGCGTCCCGGGTTGAAGATGACACGCGCTGCAGTCGGCACCGGCCGAGGCCCCGGACACCCAGTACCGGGCGCGCGGAGCCGTGTCCGGCAGGCCGCGCGGATCCCAGGCCCACAGCGGGACTGGCATCGCACAGGCCACGGTCCGGAGAAAGGCGCGGCGGCTGGACATGGGACGGCTGCGGTCGGGGGCGAGCTGGCTACATCCTAGTCCCGGGACTCGCCGGTGTCGAATGCGCCCGGCCCGGCCGCGCGGGGCGGTGGCCGGCTCCCTGGCCATGCGGAAGGCGGCGAAATGGGTCGCCTGTTGATATGCTGGAGGGCGCTGCCCCCAGCCCGACACGTCTGCCACCACTAAAGGACTGGTATGTCTCATATCGACACGAAGAACCTGGGCTTCGACAGCAAGGTCATCCACTCGGGCGCTCACCACGATGCGTACGGCAGCGCCACGGTGCCGATCTACCAGACCTCGACGTTTGCCTTCGACAATGCCCAGCAGGGCGCGGATCGTTTTGCCGGGACGGCGAGCGGCTTCATCTACACGCGTCTCGGCAATCCCACCATCAACGCGCTCGAACGCCAGATGGCCGAGCTCGAGGGAGGGTTCGGCGGCATCGCCATGAGTTCCGGCATGGGCTCCGTCTCGACGGTGTACCTGGCCCTGCTCGACCAGGGCGCGCACATGGTGGGCTCGGCGACTGTCTACGGCCCGTCACGCCTGCTTGCCGAGAAGCACTTGTCGCGCTTCGGCGTGGAGTCGACCTGGGTGGACACGAGCAATCTCGACAGTCTTCGCAAGGCCATGCGGCCCAACACGAAGATGGTCTACACCGAGACGGTCGCGAACCCCACGATGGACGTCACCGACATCCGCGGCGCGGCGGAGATCGCCCACGCGAACAACGCGCTGCTCGTCGTCGACAACACCTTCGCCAGCCCGTACCTGCACCGGCCGATCGAGCACGGCGCGGACGTGGTGCTGCACTCCGTGACCAAGTTCCTGAACGGCCACGCGGACGTCGTCGGCGGCGTCGTGGTCCCGAAAACCGAGGCGTTGTTCCGGCAGCTGCGGCCGATGATGACGACCCTCGGCTGCAACATGGACCCGCACCAGGCGTACCTGGTGATTCGAGGCATCAAGACGCTGGCCCTGCGCATCGAGCGCGCACAGGCGAACGCCATGAGGATCGCCCAGTGGCTCGAGCAGCAGCCTCAGGTCGAGTGGGTGCGCTACATCGGCCTGCCGTCACACCCGCAGCACGAGCTCGCGAAGGTCCTGATGAGCGGGTTCGGCTCGATGATCGCCTTCGAGTTGAAGGGCGGCCTCGAGGCCGGACGGACCGTGATGGACAGTGTGAAGCTGGCGACGCTCGCGGTGTCGCTCGGCGGAGTGGAATCGCTCATCGAGCACCCGGCGTCCATGACACACGCCGGCGTGCCGCGCGATCACCGCATCGAAGCCGGCATCACCGACGGGCTCGTCCGCTACTCGGTCGGCATCGAGGACGTCGATGACCTGATCGCCGACCTGGCCCAGGCGCTCGACAGGGTTGGAGACTGGGCGCGCGGCAAGAAGGCGCCGAAAGTGGGCATCGCGGACTGAGCACCGTCAGGGGTGGGATTCGGGACTCTGAACGTCCCGAATCCCACGTCCCGATCAGCATCTACGCCGTGATGTCCGCCTTCTTGAAGACGGCGGTCTTCGCGGCGAGGTCGTGCAACGCCTGGCGCTTATCCCCAAGGACCAGGAAACACCCGACGAAGATCACGAAACTGGCGAGCGACGCCAGGGGGCTCACCAGGTGCAGGCCTGGAATCAGTGCGACAACGCTGAGGAGCGTGCCCGCGTACTTTACAGCCCAGCGGGTGACGTAGGTGGACACCGGAGCCTGGCGCCCGTCTTCGAATGCGATCTTCAGCTTCAGCGCCATCTTGCCCGGCGACGCGCCCGTGAGAGCCTCGACCAGACTGTAGAGGAAGCCAAACACGGCGATCCCAATCGCCATGCCGCCCATGGCCCCGATCGCCGCCCCGGTCACTGCGGCGGCCGCCTGCTCGTTGCTACCGGCGCCGGCGCCGACAATCGCCCCGGCTCCCACGCCCAGCAGCGCGCCTAGCGTTCCGCCCAGGAGCAGCGAGACGACCACAATAAGACACATGTCCAGCAGCGCCGCGCCCAGGCGCAGGCCAAAGCCCACTCGCTTGTCCATCGGATCCTCCTCTGTCCGCGACGCGGACTCGCCGCACGCGGTGCTGTTCCAAAGCCCGCCGGCGACGGCGGAGTCTACCACGGATGCAGGGGACCAGCCTCGCCGGTCGAGCCTACCCGAGCCGGGTCAGCAGCGACAGGCTCAGGAAACTGACCACCCCGACCGACACGGCGGCGACGAGGCCGACGAGCAGGGGCTTCAGCCCGAGGCCCCGCAGCTTGGCGAGGTCGGTGCTCAGGCCGATCCCCGCCAGCGCGACGGTGAGCGCCCAGGTCGACGTCGTGTTCGCTGCGCCCAGGAAGGTGTTCCAGTTCGCGAGTGCGTCACGCGACCCGGCCAGCACCGCATCGCCGAGCGTTCGCGCGGCGATGGCGGCCAGGAACAGCAACACGAAGCCGGGCACGGCGGCCCGGACGTCCTTGAGCGTGGGCCGCCGTCGATCGGCGCGCAGCCGCATCGCGATGATCGGGACGAGGACGGCCATCGACATATTGCGCAGCAGTTTGGTGACCGTCGCCGCCTGCAGCGCCAGCGGCGCTGAGAAGGTCTCCGAGTACATCAGGCTCGCCCCCGCCACCTGCGAGGTGTCGTGGATGCTCGTGCCCAGGAAGATCCCGGCGATCATCGGGGACGTCCCGAACACGGCGTGCGCGACCCAGGGATAGGTGAACATCGCCAGCAGGCCGAAGATCGTGATGCACGCCACCGCGTAGCTCGTCTCGTCGTCGGTGGCCCCGATGGCCGGCCCGGTCGCGATAATCGCCGTCACACCGCAGACGCTCGTGCCGACGGCGATGAGCGCGCCCAGGCGCCGGGGCAGCCCCAGCCGGTTGTTGAAATAGGTCACCATCAACAGCGCCGACGCGATGCACACGGCCACCACCGGCAACGCGGTGCGGGAGATCTGTCCGGCGGTGCCGAGTGCCAGCTTGAAGCCGAGGAGGACGATGCCGAAGCGGAGACCGGTGCGGATCACCCAGATGAGGCCGGGCCGGAGGAGCTCGTGGATGCCGACCGCGTTCCGCCAGACGAGCCCGAGGGCGACCGCCACGCTGATGGCGCTCACGAGGCTCTGAGCGTCATGCCCCGCCGGGTCCAGGCCGGACATCCGCGCCACCAGCATCGACAGGACGGTGGCCAGCCACTTCCCCGCCGTCGCAACCGCCGCCGCGCACGCAATCCCGGGAATCCGGTGCCGCCACGCATACCAGGACAGGGTCACGCCATGCCACCTTTGTTCAGGAAAGCCCCTTGCGTCACGGACGCCGCCGGCCCTCTCGGCCGCCGTCCACACACAATTCTACGTTAGTATGGAGGGTCGCACGAAAGGGTCCACATGAGGCGTGAGAGCCGCATTCAGCTGGCGGTCGTTCTGACGTTGCTGCTGGGCGGCCTGGCGTGGCCGTACTTCGCCGAGTACTACACCGACTGGCTCTGGTTCGGTGAGACCGGCTACCAGCAGGTGTTTGCCACGAGCCTGGCCGCACGACTCGGTATCGGCGCCCTGGCGGCGATCGTCACGTTCGTGCTGCTGTTCGTGAATTTCCGTCTCGCGCTGCGGCACTTCGAGGATCCCTACCTGGTGCTCGGCGTCTCTCCGGCCGACGGCACGCCGCTCATGCTCGCGCGCACGGGCGTGTCTCGGCTGATCGCCGGCGCGTCGGCGGCCGCCGCCATCGCCGCCGGTGTCTACGGCTCGGGCCACTGGCTCGAGTGGCTGGAATTCAGGCACGCCACGCCCTTCGGCGATCGCGATCCGATCTTCGGCCAGGACGTCGCGTTCTACGTGTTCCAGTTGCCCTGGATCACCACCGTGCAAGGGCTGCTGCTGGCGGTCATCGTGCTGGCGCTGGCTGGATCGACGTTCATCGCGCTGCTGCCCGGGCGTTCCGCCGGGTCGGGGCCGCTGGGCGCGATGCGCGTGGCCCGACGGCACCTGTCGCTCCTGGCAGCCGCCCTCCTGCTGTTGCTGGCGGCGGGCGCCTGGCTCGACGCGTTTGCCTTGCTGCAGTCGTCGTCCGGGATCATCATCCAGGGGGCGACCTACGCCGATGTCACCGCGCGCCTGCCCGTGCTCCGGCTGCTGGGCGTGGTCTCGATCGTCGGCGCACTGCTGGCCGTCACCCACGCGTTCACCACGCGGTCGTGGCTGCTGGTCACCGGGTTCGCGCTCTACGCCGTCACGTGGGCCGGCGGCTCCATCTACGTGACGGCGTTCCAGCGTCTCGTGGTCACGCCGAACGAACAGGTGAAGGAGGCGCCGTACATCGCGTACAACATCGCGGCGACGAGGAAGGCCTTCGCCCTCGACCACGTCGAAGAGCGCCAGGTGTCGGGTGACGCGCTGCTCGTCAAGGACGACATCGCGAAGAACAGCGCGACCATCGACAACGTCCGCCTCTGGGACCGCCAGCCGCTGCTCGACACCTTCGGGCAGATCCAGGAGATTCGCACCTACTACGATTTCACGTCCATCGACATCGACCGGTACGTCATCAACGGGAAGTACCGGCAGGTCATGCTCTCGGCGCGCGAGCTGAACTCGGAGAGCCTCCCGTCGAAATCCTGGATCAACGAGCACCTGACGTTCACCCATGGGTACGGCCTGACGCTCGGCCCGGTGAACGAGGTCACGCAGGAAGGCCTGCCGGTGCTGTTCATCAAGAACCTCCCGCCGGAGTCGTCGGTCGATCTCGAGGTGACCGAACCGTCGATCTACTTCGGGGAACTGTCGAACGACCATGTCTTCGTCGGCACGAAGGCGCGCGAATTCCATTTCCCGCGGGGCGACGACAACGTCTTCAAGAGCTACACGGGCCGTGGCGGCGTGCCGGTCGGGTCGCTCGTCCGCAAGCTGATGTTCGCCAGCCGCTTCAAGTCGTTCAAGGTCCTGCTGAGTGAAGATCTGACGCCCGAGAGCCGCGTGATCTTCCACCGCAACATCGTGGATCGCGTCACCGCCATCGCGCCGTTCGTGACGTTCGACCGCGATCCGTACCTGGTGATCGCGCAGGGCCGCCTCTTCTGGATGCTCGACGGCTATACGGCGAGCGACCAGTACCCCTACTCCACCGGCACCGAGAGCGGCCTCAACTACATCCGCAACTCGGTGAAGGCCGTCGTCGATGCGTACCACGGGACGACGACCTTCTACCTCGCCGATCCCAAGGACCCGATCGCGACGACGATCGGCCGGATCTTCCCCGGCCTCCTGAAGCCGATGGGCGAGATGCCCGAGGCGCTCCGGCTTTCATCGATCAGTTTGGCCAGCATCACCTCGATGTCGCGCACCTTGGGGGCGATGCGCCGCGCCTCCGGCAGCCCGAGCAAGGCCAGTGTCCGGTAGGTCTCGATCTCGATGAGGCGCTGCACCAGCGAGCCTGCGGCCACATCGCCGAGCCCCCGGTCCACCACCACAATCCGCGTAAAACCCTTCGAGTCGC
>JAPKZP010000291.1 GCA_026393735.1 Acidobacteriota bacterium | reverse complement strand
CGATCCCTCGGCGCCCAGGAGAAAGAACGCGCCGAGCAGCGCCAGCAGCCCCATGTGCGTCATGCCGAGGTACCAGAGCCCCGCGCCGAGCGTGCCCGGGCGGTCGTGCTCGGTGACGACGAGGAAGAACGAACTCGTCGCCATCAGTTCCCACGCCAGCACGAAGGTGAAGACGCTGCCGGCGCAAGTCACCAGGCTCATGCTGAGCAGGAACGCGCCGGTGTTGAGTGCGATCCAGCCCTGCGGGCGATGCCCGTCGTACGCGGCCGTGTAGCCGAACCCGTAGACTGACGTCGGGATGGCCACGCCGCCGATGACGGCCAGGAACAACGCGCCGAGGCGATCCAGGTGGAACAGCAGTCCGCCTGCCGGCGCGAGGATGGCCGGCAGATCGATCGTGAGCGGCCCCGCGCCGAACAGCACCAGGCAGGCGAGCCAGAGGGACGCAACCGCGCCCGCCAGCGTGCCGGCCATCGTCACGATTCGGGCCGCACGGGGTGAGGGCGCGGCAAGACCCAGCGCCGCCCCGGCGTAGCCCGCGGTCATCGTCCAGAAGAGCGCCGGCATCGTGCTCGCGTTCATCGGCGCGTTCTCACGGCGGCGAGAATCCCGCGCAGGATGTCGGCCGGGGCCGGCGGACAGCCGCGGACGACGGCATCGACCGGGACGAAGGCGTGTACGGGCCCGGCCACCGCGTAGCTGCCGGCAAACACGCCGCAATCGTGGGCGCAGTCGCCGATGGCGACGACGAGCTTCGGATCGGGCGTGGCGTCCCACGTCTTGCGAAGCGGCACGGCCATGTTGCGCGTGACGGGACCCGTGACGAGCAGGAGATCCGCGTGGCGCGGCGACGCCACGAAATGCAGGCCGAAGCGCTCGAGATCGTAGACCGGGCCGGTCAGCCCGCTGATCTCGATTTCGCACCCGTTGCACGATCCGGCGTCGACCTGCCGGATGGCGAGCGCCCGGCCGAACAGGCGCCTGGCCCGCGCGTCGATCTCGTGCAGCACGTCCACGACCCCCGGCCCGGCGTCGGGCAGGGGCTCGGTCGCGAGGCCGACCTGGCGGATCTTGCGGAAGAGGTCCATGGCTAGCGGCGCGTCTCGGGCCACGGTTCCTGAATATGGCTCGGATGGCGATTGGTTGATTGTTTGAGATGGCCGGCGCCGTGTCAACACGCGGGCCTGCGCCCGCAGCCGGGACGGCCGGACCCCGCCTTGGCACGGCGGCCTGAAAGCGACGTCGGTCGGGCGTGCGGGTTATGACGCCGGCGCCAGGATGCCGATCGGATCGATGGGATAGGAGGCCGGATCGAGCGCCGCGACGATGGCGGTGCCGCTTTCCGGGTCTTCCGCCTCGGCCTCCGCCCACAGCCGGCGGGTCTGCGGCTCGGCGAGGCGCGCCCCGGCGCTGTCGATGACGATCTGGACGGTCGGGCGATCGGGCATGGGGCCGTCGTTCTCGACGACGACCGCGACTTCACCCGTGCTGAGCCGCACGATCGTCGCGGGCGGAAACACGCCCATCAGGCTGATGAATCGCCGGACGAGGTTCTGATCGAACTGGCGTCCGTCGTTGCGGCGCATGACCTCGAGGATCCGGTCGGTCGGAAACGCCTCCTGGTAGCTTCGCTTGGATCGCATCGCGTCATAGACGTCGGCGATGCCGCAGAGAACCGTCGCGAGATTCAAGGTCGGCCGCGACAGGCCGATCGGATAGCCCGCACCGTCCGCGCGCAGGTGATGTTCGAACGCGACGATGCCCGCCATGGGCGGCATCTCGCGGGTGCCCCGGAGGATCGCGGCCCCGTCGACCGGATGCCGCTTCATCACGTCGAACTCGTGCGGCGTCAGCGCGGACGATTTCGTGAGGATTTCGAGCGGCGTGCGGACCTTGCCGATGTCGTGCAACAGGCCCGCGAGCCCGACGGAGCGCAACTGGTCCCCTTCCACGCCCAGCGACCGCGCCTGCGCCATCGTCAGGATCGACACGTTCACCATGTGCGTGAACGTATAGTCGTCGTGGGCCTTCATGCCGGTGAGGCCGATCATCATCCCATGTGAGGCGCCGACGGCCTCGGCCAGGTTCTCGACCGTTTCGCGGGCGGTAGGCAGGTCGGGCTGGCCGTCCGCTTGCGCGCTCTCCCACAGCATCCTGGCGGAGTCCACGCTGCTGCTGTAGACGCGCTGCAGCGGGACCGCGCCGCTGCCCCAGGTTCCACGACTCGAGTCGACCGGGATCCGGCCGGCACGCAGGTGCGGCAGCACCAGGAAGTCCGCGTCCGATTCAACGGGTTCGGCGGCAGGTTCGGCGGCGCGCAGGGCCTGAGACTTCTGCACGATGGCGCGGACCAGGGCGGCGACGTCGTCCACCGTCACGCCCCGTTCGAACTGGATGCGATTGATGCCGAGGGCCTGCATCTCGCGGGTGATTTCTGCGCGCACGACGCTGGTCCGCAGGAGCGGCGTGTCGTCGCCGATGACTTCGCCGCCGACGAACCCGATGAGCACCTCGGCTTCCGCGCGATGCAGGCGCACGAGCGACTCGTGCAGCGCCTTGATGTGCTCGGCGACGTTCGGGTGCGTGCTCGCGTACATCCGCGCCGCGCGAAGGGCCGCACCCATGCGGTGCACGATGTCCTCGTAGAGTCTCTGGCGATCGGGCGACCCGGTCATGTCTCTGCTCCTGTCCGGGTTGATGACGAGGATCCGCCAGCACCCTGCGCGCGCCCGGCTGCCGGGCGCCGGCCGGTGAGGACCGACACGTCGCGCAGCATCGCGTTCGCTACGGGACCGCCCATCGCGCGCAGCGCGCCGCCGGCGGCCATCCTGAACTGCAAGGTCCGATACGGTGCCCGCCAGAGGGAGGGTTCGAAGACCAGGGCCAGCGCCTCGGCAGCCGCGTCGGACCTGATGCGCCCGAGCGACTCGATCACGGCCACGTAGGTCGGGCGCGCGATCGTCCGCGGATCGAGCAAGGTGAGCAGATGACGCAGGACCGGCACCGCACGCTCGGCGCCGAGCGGTTGCATCAGCTCGATTAGTTTCGCCTGGCGCACGTCGTCGGACCGCGCGATGCCGCGGGCCAGGAGATCGCGGCTGCGATCCGAGGTGGCCGCCAAGGCGTGGAGTGCCTCACGCTGGATGCGCGGGTTGGCGCT
>JAPKZP010000177.1 GCA_026393735.1 Acidobacteriota bacterium | reverse complement strand
GGTCCAGTTGACCCCGGCGCTGTACACCTCGTTCGTGCCGGTGCCCATGAACCCGCTGCCAAGCGGGCCGCCATAGTCGCCGTAGCCCTCGGCGGGCAGCTGAAGGATCGCCACATTCTGGTAGCTGAACCGCCCCGAGAGCTGGTTCGAGTCGCTGATGGCGTAGTTGAGCTTCGTGTCGAAGCTGTCGGTGGTCTTGTCGCGAACGCTGTTGACCTGGTAGTTGGCCTGCCCGAGCGCGACACCGGACAGATTCGACCGCGGGATCTTCGACAGGACGTTGAGTGCGATCGGGCTGATGCGGTTCGACGGGACCTGGTTACTGGCGAACTGCGTCCGTCCGACGCCGGCGGCGTCGCCGGTGGCCGGGTCGTACACCCGTGTCGGCGCCGCGCTGAGAAGAACTTGTTCTGCCTGATCGGACCGCCGATGGTGAACCCGAACTGGTTGTACGTCGTCGGCGGCTTGGTCCGGGTCGGAGAGAAGTAGGTGCTCGCGGGCAGGGCGTTGGTCTTCTCGGTGTTCCCGAACCAGAAGACGCTGCCCTTCAGCGTGTTGGTGCCCGACTTCAGCGTCACCGACGAGACCGCTCCTGCCGCCCGGCCGTACTCGGCATCGTAGTTGCTAGTGCTGACACTGACCGTGTCGACGGCTTCGGCGGGGGGGATCAGGATGGTCTGCAGGCCCGTCCGCTGGTTGTTGTCGAGGCCTTCGATCTGCACGCTGTTGGCGAGCCCGGACTGCCCGTTCACCTCGACCCGCAGGCTGTCCTGCGAGTTGAAGAACTCCGATTGTTCGCGGTGAGGTCGGGTAATGCCGGGAACCGTGGCCAGGATGCCCTGGAAGTTCCGGTTGAAACCCAGCGGCATCGCGGCCAGTTGGATGCTCTCGACCACGCGGCCGGTGTCGGACCGGTCGGTCTGCATGAGCGGCGTTTCGCCAGTCACGGTCACCGTCTCGGACAGCTCGCCGATCGCCAGCGCCACGTCGACACGGATGCTCGTGTTGACCGCCAGTCGAATCGCTTCGCGGACCACGGTCTTGAAGCCCTGCAACGCGGCCTTCACGTTGTAGATCCCGTCCAGGGTGTTTGGGAAGGTGTAGTTACCCGTTTCGTTCGTCACCGTGTCGCGCGACACGTTCGTACGCGTCTCGGTGATGATGACCGTGACACCCGGCATCGCGGCGCCCATTTGGTCGGTCACGGTTCCCAGGATGGTGCCGCGGGTGGCCTGCGCGTGTGCCGGAGCAGGAAGGCCCGCCCACACGAGCGCCACCAACGCCAGCGGAATGATCCGGCGGATGAGTCTGCTTTCACGCATGACGATTCACTCCCCTCTAGATGGGCCTAGAGTAGTGGAGGGGCCGCCTTCGCGCACCAGAAGGAGGTCGGCTCTCCGGACCCGACCTTGGTCGTGCTCGGGCCACCGACCTGCCGGCGTTGCGCGGGGACCGTCCCCCGAGACGGCGAGCACACCGTGGCGTTGGCCCGCATCTCGGTGAAGAGCATCCCCTGGGCGGCGAGGCGGTCGATGTTGGGCGTGCGCACATCGGACGCATGGCAGGTCGAGACGTCGCCCGTGGCCGTCCGGAAGGTGCTGTCTGCGTCAGAGAACAAGACCTGCTACCTTTGTCTTCTGACGGGCCCTGCGGCGCCAGTTATCGCCCCGGCATCGCGGCGTGATGCCGGGGAATTCCGGGTACAATCCCCCCACCATGCCGCTCCTGATCGTCATCCTGGGACTGGGCGCGATGCTGGGCAAACTCGTGGCTGACAGCGGCGCCGCTCAGCGCATCACGTCGAGTCTGGTGGGGCTGTTCGGGATAGGAAGGGTCCAGTGGGCGCTCATGCTCACGGCATTCATCGTCGGCGTGCCGCTTTTTTACGACGTGGGCTTCGTCATCATGATGCCCATCGTCTTTGCCGTCGTGGCGTCGACCAAGGTGCCGCTGCTCCACGTGGGGCTGCCGACGTTGGCCGCGCTGTCGGTCACGCACGGCTACCTGCCGCCGCACCCCGCGCCGACGGCCATTGCCGCCACCTTCCATGCGGACATCGGGAAGACGCTCGTCTACGGAATCATCATCGCGATTCCAGCCATCATCCTCGCCGGGCCGGTTCTGTTGAAGGGGTTGAAGAAGATCGATGCGCGGCCGATGGAGGAGTTCACCGGCGCGGCCACCGTGGCCGCCTACGCGCTGCCCGAGGGCAACGGCATGCGCAGGGCCCTGGGCTGGGCCGGCAATCCGCCCATCGCCATGCTGCTCTCGCTGCTGCGCGCCATCTACACGCTCGGCGTGGCGCGGGGGCGGACGATGACCGACATCATGGCGTCGCTGACGCACTCCATCTCGAGCCTCACGTCGGATCGGGTAGCCTGATGCTGGCGCACGTGAACGACGGCGGATTCTGGCTGGTGAAGGAATACTGCAACCTCAGCATCAAGGACACGATCAAGACGTGGACGGTGATGGAGACGGCGGTCGGGGTGGCGGGGCTGGCCGGCGTGATGGCGCTCAGCTACTTCGTGTGACAACCGACGTTCGCGCCCCGCGACACGACGATGAATACGCGCCGGTCGAGGCGATGATCCACGCCCTCCACGCGTGCCACAGGCTGAGCGCGCGCGGGCCGCGCGGAAGGCCGACCCGACAGTGAAGCGGACCGACCGTTGTCCACTTACGTCCTATCGTCGAGGAAGACGAAGTCCTGGCCGGCAGGGCTTCACCTCACCATTATCGGGCTTTGTTCCGACTGCTGAGATAGGGCGCAAGCTTGGTCAACCACTCGCGGAGCATGGCGGTGCACTCGGGTGCGAATGTGATTTGCCCGGTTCGTAATTTCTCTTGGAGCTCCTTGATACTGCCCGTCTTGGCGATCGACAGGATGTGATCGGCGTTTGGGATCGTCATCACCTGAAAGAACGGGTTTCCTGCGGCCTTGAGGGCATTCTGGTATGCCTTCATCCCCTGGACGGGATCAACTTGAGTATCCATCTCGCCGAAGAGCGCCAGGACCGGGATCGTGGTCTTCTCGAGGATGCGGACCGGGTTGAAGAGGTCCTCCGATCCACGGCGGGACAGGAGAGCGCGATCATGAAGGCAATGCCCGGCGTCTCTGCCATAGCCAGTGGCATCACGTAGCCCGCCTGACTTTGCCCGGCAACGCCGATGCCTTTCGCATCCACCGCCGGATGGGTTCTCAGGCGCTCGATCCACTGGGACAGAATTGTGGCGCGCTCATGGAACAAGTTGTCCTGGGAAAACACTCCCTTGGAAGCGCCATAGCCAGGCTTGTCATCGATGAATACGGCGTATCCTTCGGCCATCAGGAAGTCGAAGACTCCCATCATCCTCAGCTGCCCCAGTCCCTGGGCCCGGGTGAAGGGGCCGTCTCCGGGAACAATGATCAGGACGGGGTGCTTGTCCCCCTTCTTGGGGATGATCAGATCGCCGACCACGGAGAACTTCCCCGCCTGGAGGGAGAGTTCTTCCGTGCGATAGGTCTCCGTAGCCTGGAGAGGGACCGATGCCGCTTGGGAGGAGGGGCCTTGCCCATGGGCCATGGCGGGGGCAATGAGGCAACCGATCAGGAAGATGGGCGTGAGGAAGGCTTGAAGACTTTGGCGAGAGGTCATAGATAGGAATTTCCTCTTCACAAGAATCGAAGCTAGACCCACAGGACGATAGAGTCAAGGAAAACCAAAACCAAACCGGGATATCCCATGGAGCATTCTTGGGCATGATAACTGCTTGAACGAGTATGTATGGGGCGTTCGGAAGTGCCGGCGAGATAGTCATGACAGGTGGCACCTGAAGGCACCCGAAAGGGCGTAGCAGTTTCTGCACTCTGACGAGCGATCGAAGATCGCCGTTCTTGCCACTTCCTGACCGGGGCTCTCCAAGTCGATGCGCTGGTCGAAGGCTCCGCCGTGGCTCATCGGGGGCGTGCCGTATCTGAAGACCTTCACCTCCGCCGGGTTGCCGCCTTCGTCGCGCACGACCACGGGCCCAACCCGAGCAGGAGGGGCGCCAGAATGACATGAGACGTCGAGCCGACGGATAGGGTGCCTTTCGCCGCGAGCGGATCCCACGGCTGCACGCCGCGCCTCCGCGCGTCAGCAGGACGCCGGCCGCGCGAACCCGACTTTGGTCGTGCTTCAGCCACCGACCTGCCGGTATTGCACGGGGACCGCCCCCGGGGTACTCAGGGGTCGGCTCGATGCCTTCCCCTTCTCGCGCCACGTCACGCCCCGGCTCCGCAGGGGCGACTCAAGAACGGAGGCCCGCGTGAACGCGCTCGTCAAGACCATCCCGCTCGTCCTGCTCGCGACGGCGAGCGCTGCGTCCGCCCAGACCAAGGAC
>JAPKZP010000638.1 GCA_026393735.1 Acidobacteriota bacterium | reverse complement strand
GCGCCCGCGCAGGTGGTGGCCTTCGGCACGCACTCCTCGATGGCCGCGCTGCCGGCCATGAACGACGGCGCGGAGGCGCGCCTCGGCCTGTCCCAGACCGCCAACGGATTCGTCCTGCCGCTCTCCCTGGCGGTGTTCAAGTACTCGGGCCCGATCTGGTTCATCGTCGTCACGTACTTCGTCGGGCGCCTCTATGGTGTCGCGATCGACCCGTCCCGCGCCGTGGCCATCGTTGTGGCCTCGGTGGTCACCAGTTTCGCCGTCGGCGCCGTGCCGAGCGGGGCGGCGGTCGTGGTGGCGCCCATCCTGACCGCGGCGGGGCTGCCTCTCGAGGCGATGGGCCTGTTGCTGGCGGTCGACCCCATCCCCAATGCCTTCCGGACCGTCGCCAACGTGACCGGCATGCTCGCGGTGACCGTGCTGGCTGATGGCCGCGCAGGCCGTCGAGGGACCTCGTCACCCTGAAGGCACCGGCTCGCGGTCAGGGAACGTCTGCGGTGACAGTGGTTCTGGTCGCGAGTGCGGCGGCCTCGCTGGTCCAGCGTTCGGGGGGCGGGTCCGCGGCGACGACCGAGGGCTCCGGCATGTTCGCTGTGCTCGACGACGTGGCGAACACCGGGAACCTGAACTACGTCGACAAGACCCGGATTGGCGTGACCGGACATTCCGCGGGCTGGTGCGTGGCGGGCGTCTGCACCGGACCACCGCTCGACGCTCTCACCATGAGTTGCGTCTCGAGGACGACATGGCGAACAGGCCGGTCGGGCTCCGCGATTCTGGCGAGCAGCAGTTCACCGGCGGCTTCCCCAATCTCCCATGCGGGCTGGGCGACTGAACTGAGCGGCGGATTCAGCGACGTGGCCCATGGCATGTCGTCGAAACTGACCACGGCAATGTCGAGGGGAATCCGCCGTCCGGCCTCATGGATGGCGCGCAGCGCGCCGAGCGCCATCAGGTTGTTCGCGACGAATACCGCCGTGGGCGGGGAGGAAATGCCGAGCAGCGCCTTCATGCCGTGGTAGCCGCCTGCTTCGCGGAAGTCGCCGTGCTGGATGAGTTCTTGGCGCAGTGGGATTCCCGCCGCTCGAAGCGCTCGCTCGTAGCCTTCCTGGCGCTCGGAGCCGGTGCTGTGCTGCGGCGGTCCTCCCAGCAACGCGATCTCCCTGTGGCCGAGCTCGATCAGGTGCTCAACGGCACGGCGGCTTCCATCGGTGTTCTCCACCGTCACGAGGTCGACTCGGAGTCCGGTCGGCAGCCGGTCGATCGCTACGATGGGCAGCGGTCGAGACGAGAGCTGCCGGTACCCGACCTTCCGCTCGCCGATCGGCACGAACACGATGCCTGCGACGCCGTCCGCGCGCAGCATGTCCAGGGCCCGCTCTTCGCGCGCCGGGATTTCGTCGGAATTGGCCAGGAGGAGCGTGTAGCCGGCGGCCTGCAACACCTCTTCGATTCCGCGCACGACGGCCGTGAAGAATGGGTTCTGGATGTCGGGAATGACGACGCCCACCGTCATGCTGGTTCCGACGCGCAGATGGCGGGCGACCCGACTCGGGTGGTAGTCGAGCATCCGCGCGGCGCGATAGACACGCTCGCGCAGGTCCTCGCTCACACGGTCTGGGTGGGCGAAGACGCGGGAGACCGTGGCGGTCGATACCACGGCCCGCTCGGCGACCTCGGTGATCGTCGACGACAGCGATTGGCGGCCTGTGCCTGGCGAGCGACCGGGTCGTGACATCTCTGCTCCGTTCTCCGCGAAGATAGGCTACTCCCTGCCAGCCGCCACCCGCCACTCGCCGGGCCCCCCAGCGCGGGTGCGGGAATCGCAAATAGCTTGACAGACGAAAGAGCACGTGGCTAAACTCGGTAACGATTTCACGTCAGTAAACACAATATACGACATCCTAGGCTGAATATATGGGGAATATCGGTGTAATCGATTGCACACCCCCTCGCGCTCAGGGCGTTCCCCTGTTCGTTGTCCGCCTCGATAACCCAACGCGCCGCCGTCGCCCTGCCAGCGATCCGGCGTCGCCGTTCTCCCATCGTGCACCCAGACGACGATGCGTCGTCCGGTCATCGTTGCGTACGCGCAGCGTCGGTCTCGTATGTTCCGCCGTCGACCGGGCTCCGGTGCCTGGCCGCCGCGCCGGTGTTTGGCGAACGAACAAATCCGTGCCGTCTCTCTCGAACGGGGAGGTCTCGATGCCCACTCGCAGCCGCATTCCATGTGCCGGTCGTTCTTCAGCCCGCCGATCCGTCTTTCTCACGGTGACGCTGCTCGTGCTTGGTCTCCTGCTCCTGGCGCCAGCCGGCGTGCGCGCGCAGGGGCAGGCGATTGACGGAAACATCGAGGGCACGGTCCGGTTGCAGGGCGGCGGCCCCCTGGCGGGCGCTACCATCCGGGCGTTCAACACCGGCACCGGTCTTGAGCGCGTCGTGACGACTGACGCGCGCGGTCGGTACGCCCTCCCGCTGCTCCCGCCGGGGAGCTACGTCCTCACGGCGGAAGCCACGGGGCACCCGACCATGACTCGGGCGAACCTGGATCTGCGCGCGGGCACCGTACGCACCGTGGAGTTCGACGTGCCCACGACGGCGTTCGCGGAGACCGTCGAGGTGACCGCCGCGCCGCCGCTCGTCGAGGTCGCCAGGACCGCGGCCAGCAACACCTACGATCAGCGGACCGTCCAGTCGCTGCCGACCATCGGGCGGAGCATCATGGACTTCTTCGTGCTTCAGCCGGGCGTCAACGCGGCCCCGCTGCCGACCACCGGATCGGGAACGTCTACCGCCACCACGGTCTACGGCGGCCTGAACCCGCGTCTCCTCAACGTGGACGGCGTGTCCAACAACATCCAGGGCCGGTCCCGGAACATCGTGATCAGCCAGGACGCGATTTCCGAGGCGCAGGTCCTGACGAATTTCAATGCGGAGTTCGGGCGGAGCGTCGGCGGCGCACAGAACATCGTGACGAAGTCGGGTTCGAACAACACCCGCGGCTCGGCCTTCTTCTTCACGCGCCAGAAGTTCATGACCGGGAAGCCCGTCCTCGCGGACCAGTCCCTGCCGAAGCCGGACTTTTCGCGCTACAACTTCGGCGGGACCGTCGGCGGGTCCCTGCGCAAGGACAAGCTGTTCTACTTCCTGAGCTACGAGCGCTGGATGCAGGACAATCCCCAGGTGTCGACGATCTCCGCCGAGAACGCCGCCGCGCTGAAGATCCCCTCGACGAGCGTCGGGACGATCACGGGCACCTTCAGGGCCCACACCCTGACGACGCGGGCTGACGCCCAGTTGAGCAACAATCAGCGGTTTTCGGTCCGCTTCAACTACTACTATGACCGTGAGTCGCCGATCGGCGGCGGCCTCTCTTCCTACGAGACATGGACGCGGTTCGACGAGAATCCGTATTCGATCACCACGCAGCTGGTGTCGGTCATACGTCCCAACATCGTCAACGAGAACCGGTTCCTCTACGTCACCAGGGGCATCAGCCGCGGACCGGGCGCGCCGGACGAGGATTCTCCAAACGTCAACATCACAGGCGTCGGCAGCTTCAACGGAGCCGCGAACGGCAAGAACTACACGCTCGAGCGCGGCTTCCAGTTCGTCGACAACCTGTCGATTTCGCTCGGCTCACACTCTGTCAAGCTGGGACTCGACATCATTCCCGTCGCGTTCAAGGAACGGACGACCAACATCAACGGTTCGTTCCGCTTCTCCGGCATGACGGCCGTGACGGGCATCCGCGGCGCCGTGACGCCGCTCGACCAGTACCTGTACACCGTGGCCGGCACCATCGATCCGTCCACCGGGAAGCCGTACTCGTACACCCGGTTCTCTCAGGCCACCGGCACCGAATGGACAGACCCGTCGGTCGTCAACCAGGGCTATTTCGTCCAGGACGACATCAGGCTGCCGCACCGCGTGAAGCTCAACGTCGGGCTCCGGTACGACGTGTTCGGGCGGCCGCAGGCGAAACTGAACCCGCAACTGCCCGACACGGGCCGGTTCCCGACGGACAAGAACAACATCGGCCCGAGAATCGGCCTGGCCTGGGACCCGACCGGCAGCGGAAAGACGGTCCTTCGCGGCGGCTGGGGCATCTACTACAACGTGTTCGTCACGCAGAACTTCAACAACCTCATTCGCAGCAACGGCGTGGACGTCGTCACGGTCAACATGACCCCGACCACGGCGGGCGCCCCGCCATTCTCGCTGACGCCCGTCAGCCCGCCGACCCAGGCCGTGATCTCCGAGGCGCGGACGATGGCGGCGGACTTCCAGGACATCCAGGCCTCCCTGTGGTTCGGGACGCTGGAGCGCCAGTTGTCCAAGGACCTGTCGTTGAGCGTGAGCTACTACGGCAATACCTCCAGCCACCAGCCCGTGTCCCTGGTGACGAACATCACCCAGAACGGGACGCTGGCCGACGGCAGGCGCAAGTGGTCGGTGACCAACCGTCCTGACCCGCGCTACGCCAACATCTACGTCGCGTCGTCTGTTGGCGACTCCCAGTACGACGGCCTGGTCATGACGCTCACGAAGCGCTTCGGATCGGGCTACTCGTTCCAGGGGTCGTATCACGTGTCGAAGAGCACGAGCGCCGCCTTCCTGGCCGACACGCTCGGGTTCGGCATCTTCACCTCGCCGTCGGACCCGCAGAACGTCGAGGTCGATCGCGGGAACAACGACAACGACATGCGGCAGCGCTTCACGGGGACCGGCGTCTTCGAACCGCGGTGGTCGAGCCTGACGGGCACGTCGGCCGCCCTGCTGAACGGATGGCAGTTCTCGACACGCATCATCATCCAGACCGGCTATCCGTACAACGCCCTGACGGGTGTGGACGACAACGGGGAAGGCGTGTTCAACGACCGGCCGAGCGGCATCGGGTACAACGCGTTCAATCAAGCGAACTTCTCCACCGTCGACATCCGGATGTCACGCACATTCAACATGGGCGCGCACCGCGACCTGGAGTTGATGTTCGAAGGATTCAACATGTTCAACCGGAAGAACATCACCGGCGTCAACACGACCTACGGTCCGAACATCACGCCGAATGCGACGTTCGGGCAGCCGACGACAGCCGAGGCGCCACGTCAGTTCCAGTTGGCCGCGCGGTTCAACTTCTGATCCACGTAGCGGCGGGGGTCCGCCGCCACGTCGCTTGCGTGCGTTTGCAGGGGAGGTCACCGTGATCATTGTGGAGTCGTACCCGCTCGCCGTCGCGATGTGTGTGCTGACAATGCTGTGCTGGGGGTCGTGGGCGAATACGCAGAAATTGGCGCAGCGCCAGTGGGCGTTCCAGCTCTTCTACTGGGACTACGCCATCGGCGTGTTGCTGCTCTCCGTCGTCCTCGCGCTGACGATGGGCAGCATGGGCTCGGCGGGACGCCCGTTCCTGGCCGACCTGGCGCAGGGCGAGTCCGGCCTGCTTTGGTCGGCCTTTCTCGGCGGGGTGATCTTCAACCTCTCGAACATCCTGCTGGTGGCCGCGATCGACATCGCGGGCATGGCGGTC
>JAPKZP010000081.1 GCA_026393735.1 Acidobacteriota bacterium | reverse complement strand
GTGCCCTGCGGGGTGACCATGACGTTGGACGGCCGCAGGGCGTGATGCAGCACGCCGGTGGCATGCGAAAACTCGAGCGCACGCAGAATCTGCACGGCGCAGCTGACCGCCACGTTGACCTCGAGCTGTGCGGCCTGCGAGCGGACCTGATCGAGCTTCGAGCCTGGCACATACTCCATGAACACGGCAAGATCGGCCCCGATGGTGATGAGTTCGTAGAACCCGGCGATGTTCGGGTGCTGGAGCTTCTTCAGCGCCGGGGCCATCGCCCGCAGCCGGTCGGCCAGCATCGGATCGCGGGAGACTTCCTGCGTGAACATCCGGAACGCCGCTTCGCGGCCGGTCGCCTGGTCCACGGCCTTGTAGACCACCCCGAGTCCGCCGTCGCCCAGTTTGTCGGTAATGCGGTACGTGCCGATGATCGTGCCGATCATGCGTCAACTCCTCGACGTGTCACCGTCTCGCGTCCGACCTGATGGAGAAACGCGTCGGTGAGGTTCCGGCACCCGGACCGCTCCAGTAGAACTTCGAGGGGGCCTTCGTCGATCACGTGCCCGTGATGCACGAGCAGAATGCGATCGCACAGGTACTCGGCTTCGCTCATGATGTGCGTCGAGAACAGCACGGCCCGACCGGCCGCGCGCTGGCGGCGGATGGATTCGACGATGAACTGACCCGAGACGACATCCAGCGCAACGGTGGGCTCGTCGAGGATCAGCAGTTCAGGATCGTGCAGGAACGCGCGAGCGATGTTCGCGCGCTGCTTCTGGCCGCTCGAAAGCGTGCCACACGGCCTCGACGCAAAATCGCCCATCTCGAGCTCATCCACCAGTCGTGCGATCCGGGATTCGAGTGGCGCGGACGCCATGCTGTAGAGGCGGCCGAAGTACCGCAACACCTCCCGGGTGGACAGGCGTTGATAGAGCTGGGTGTCGCCGGACAGGAATCCCAGCCGGCGCTTGGCATCGAGCGGGTGTTCGTGGATGTCGATGCCCGCGACCGTCACTCGCCCCTCGTCGGGCGTGAGGATCCCCGCGAGCATCCGGAGCGTGGTGGTCTTGCCGGCCCCGTTGGGACCGAGCAATCCGACGACCTCGCCCGCCGCGACCGTCAGGCTGACGCCACTGACCGCCTCGACAGGGCCAAATCGCTTGACCAGACAATCCGCGACCAACGTCGGACCCATTCGTGCTCCCGGCTGCGCTATCCTACCAGACAAGGAGTCGCCTCCGTGTCACTGCCGCACCTGTTCTCACCGCTGTCCATCCGGGGCGTTACGCTCCGCAACCGTATCGGCGTGTCGCCGATGTGCCAGTACTCGTGTGTCGAGGGGTTTGCGACCGACTGGCATCTGGTGCACCTGGGAAGCCGGGCCATCGGCGGCGCCGGCCTCGTGATGACCGAGGCCGCGTCCGTTGACCCTGTCGGGCGCATTAGCCCGGCGGACCTCGGCATCTGGGACGACCAGCACGTGCCGGGCCTGGCGAGGATCGCCAGGTTCGTCGAGGCGCAGGGTGCCGTCGCCGGCATTCAACTGGCGCACGCCGGCCGCAAGGCCAGCACGGCGCCGCCCTGGCTGGGCGGCAGACCGGTGCCGATCGATCAGGGGGGCTGGACACCCGTCGCCCCGAGCGCCGTCGCGTTCGACGCGGCGTCGCCGGTGCCGGAGGCCCTCGACCACGCGGGCATTCAGGCGGTCGTGCACGCGTTTCGGCGTGCCGCCGGGCGCGCGCGCGAGGCGGGATTCCGGGTGGCCGAAATCCACGCGGCGCACGGGTACCTGCTGCACGAGTTCCTGTCGCCCATCACGAATACCCGAACCGACGAGTACGGCGGTTCGTACGACAACCGCACGCGCCTGCTGAAGCAGATCTGCAAGGCGGTGCGCGAGGAATGGCCTCGCGACCTCCCGCTCTTCGTGCGCGTGTCGGCGACAGACTGGGCCGAGCCGGGCTGGGGCCCGGACGACACGGTGGCGCTGGCGCACCACGTGTCGAGCTACGGGGTCGACCTTGTCGATTGCTCCTCCGGGGGCATCGCCCCGGGTATCGCCATCCCGGCCGGACCCGGATACCAGGTGCCGTTCTCGCTGCGGATCAAGAACACCGTGCCCATGCTGACGGCCGCCGTTGGCGTCATTACGTCTCCCGAGCAGGCCGATCAGATCATCCGCAACGAAGAGGCAGACCTCGTCCTGCTCGCCCGTGAGATGCTGCGCGACCCGCACTGGCCACTCCGCGCCGCCCGCGCACTGGGCCGGGACGTCGCGTGGCCCGACCAGTACGCCCGAGGCCGATGACGCGCCCGACTCGCGTTCAGCTGTTCGTGACGTGCCTGGTCGATCGCTTCTATCCCAGCGTCGGCCACGCCGTCGTCGCCGTCCTCGAGCGGCAGGGGCTCGACGTCAGCGTCCCGATGGATCAGACCTGCTGCGGCCAGCCGGCGTTCAACGGCGGCTTCACCGACGATGCCCGCCGCATGGCTCGGCACACGGTCGATGTGCTGTCGGCTTCACCCGATCCCGTCGTCGTACCATCCGGGTCGTGCGCCGACATGATCGTGCACCGCTACCCTGAGTTGCTGGCCGACGATGCGGCGTATGCGGCGCGGGCGCGTGACCTTGCGGCGCGCACGTTCGAGTTCACCCAGTTCCTCGTGGACGTGCTTCACGTGAGTCCCGCGGCTGAACCGGATGGCCCGCGCCTCGCCTATCACGCGTCGTGCCACGGGCTGCGGGGTCTCGGGCTCGTCGAGCAGCCGCGACAACTGCTGCGCGCGGTCGCGGGCGATCGCTGCACGGATCTGCCGGGAGCCGGGATCTGTTGCGGATTCGGGGGCCTCTTCGCGGTCAAGCTGGCCGGCATTTCCGCCGCCATGCTCGCTTCGAAGATCGAAGCGATCGCCGAGAGCGGCGCCGACGCCGTGGTCGCCACCGACGTGAGCTGCCTGATGCACATCGGAGGCGGCCTGCACCGGCGCGGCAGCCGGGTCCGGCCGCTGCACGTGGCGGAGATCCTTGCGGGAACGCGCCATGACTGAAGCCAGTGCGCGCTTCCACCGCAGCGTCGCGGAGGCGCTCGCGGACCCGCACCTGCGCCAGGCCCTCGATCGGACCACGGGCCGCCTGGCGGGCGGGCTGGCAAAGGCCTTCGCCACGATCCCCGACGCCGGCGCGCTGCGCGACACCGCCCGCCGCATCCGCGCGCACACGATCGCGCATCTTGACCAGCATCTCGACCAGTTCGAGCGCGCGGCGACGGCTCGAGGCTGTCACGTGCACTGGGCCCCGACAGCGGCGGATGCCACGCGCCTGGTCGTCGACATCGCACGCGCCCGCGGTGTCTCGCTTGCCGTGAAGTCGAAGTCGATGGTCACCGAAGAGATCGAGCTCAATGCGGCGCTCGGCGCGGCGGGCGTGCGCGTGGTCGAGTCGGATCTCGGCGAGTTCGTGGTCCAGCTCGCCGACGATCGACCGTCGCACATCATCGCGCCGATCGTCCACATGAGCCGGGACGATGTCGCGCGGCTGTTCGAAGACAAGCTGGGCGCCCGCCCGGACGAGGTCGCCGACATTCCGGCCATCACGGCGTTCGCGCGCCGGACGCTGCGGCAGGAATTCCTCCAGGCGGGGATGGGCATCAGCGGCGTGAACCTGGCCGTCGCCGACACGGGCAGTCTCTGCCTGGTCACGAACGAAGGCAACGGCCGGCTCACCACCACGCTGCCGCGCGTGCACGTCGCCGTGATGGGCCTCGAACGCATCGTGCCGACGGCGGCCGACCTGGGCGTCGTCCTTCAGCTGCTCGCCCGGAGCGCCACGGGGCAGGCGCTGTCGGTGTACACGAACATCATCACCGGCCCCCGCCGTCCCGCGACATCTGACGGCCCGGGCGAGCCGGACGGTCCGGACGAGTTGCACATCGTCGTGGTCGACAACGGCCGCAGCCGCCTGCTCGGCGGCGAACTCGCCGAGATCCTGTACTGCGTGCGATGCGGCGCGTGCCTGAACATCTGCCCGGTGTACCACCACATCGGTGGCCACGCCTACGGCGGCGTGTACCCGGGCCCGGTGGGGTCGGTCGTCTCTCCCGGGTTGATGGGCCTCGACGAATGGTCGGAACTGCCGCACGCCAGCAGCCTGTGTGGCGCATGCCGCGACGTGTGCCCCGTGCGGATCGATCTGCCCCGCCTGCTGCTCAACCTGCGTGCGCAAACGGTGGCAGCGCGCATGGGGCCGGCGTGGCTGCGGATCGCGATGCCGCTGTACGCCGCGATCGCCACGCGGCCCGTGCTCTACCGGTGGCTGGGTTCGCTTGCCGCCCGTCTCTCCAGGATGATGGGCCACGATGGCTGGCTGGATCGCCTGCCCGGCCCGTTGTCGGCCTGGACCACCGAGCGTGACTTCCCCGTACCCGCGCCACGATCGTTCGTCCAGGAGCACCACGCACATGCGCCGCGTGCCGGAGGCTGCGAGTGAGCGCCGCCGCACGCGCGCAGATCTTCGACTCGATTCGACGCGGGCTCGTGCGCGCGGTCCTGCCGGACGCTGCGGGCAGTCGCCCGACACCAGAGGGCCGTTCGTCGCCGCCGTCCGCCTCCGCAGATGCGCTTGAGGCGTTCACGCGTGCGCTGACGGCCCTGACGGGACGCGTGCACCGCGCCGCCGCAGTGGACATGGTCCCCGACCTCGTGGCTGCCATCGCTCATGAGCACGGCGCGCGCGGCTTCCTGGCCTGGGACGAGTCACACCTGGGCGTCCCCGGGCTGTTCGCCGCCCTGGCATCGCGCGGACTGGAGCGCGTGGACTATGATCTACCGTTCGATGCCGCGAGCCGCGAGGCCCATGCGCTGGCACTGGCCGGCGTCGGCGTCGGCCTGACCGGCGCGGACGCAGCCATCGCCGATGCGGGGGCCATCGTGCTCGCACACGGCCCGGGCCGAGGACGGCTCGCGTCGCTGCTGCCGCCCGCGCACATCGCGGTACTGTCGGCCCGGCAGATCTGGCCGACGATGCCCGACCTGCTCGCGGCCCGGCCCGGACTGCTCGATGCCGGCAGCAACCTGGTGGCCATCGCCGGTCCCAGCCGCACGGCCGACATCGAGATGACGTTGACACACGGCGTGCACGGACCCAAGTACCTCCACGTCATCGTGGTGCCATGATCGCTATGAACCTGCCCGGACTCGGCGCGATCTCCGATACCGACGGATTCGTCCCGCTCGACGCGTGCAGTGACGGCCACTTCCGCGCCGGGCAGGGCGGCGTGCGCCACGTGCTGACACCCGCCGACCGCCGCGTCGAGTTCATCGTCTTCGCCGATCGGACGCTGGCCTACGTGAAATCGGCGCTGGGCTACGGGGCGTACTACCCCGTGCACCCGGTGGCGATCGAACATCCCGTACGCGCCGTGCTGATGGATCTCGACGGCACGACGGTGCGCAGTGAGCCCTTCTGGATCTGGATGATCGAGCAGGCGACGGCGAGTCTTCGGGGCGACCCGCGCTTCCACCTGGACGAGTCCGACTTGCCGTTCGTGTCGGGATTCAGCGTCTCGGAGCACCTCCAGTACTGCATCGACAAGTACTGTCCTGGCCGGACCGTCGAAGATGCGCGCCGCTTCTATTTCGAACACACGCACCGCGAAATGCGGTCCATTCTCGATGGCCGCGGCCGCGTCGACGCGTTCGTGCCCGCTCCCGGCGTCAAGGAGTTCCTGCTCGCCCTGAAGTCGTCGGGGGTCAAGATTGCCGTGGCCACATCGGGGCTGCACGAGAAGGCGTGGCCGGAGCTGGTTGCGGCCTTCCGCGTCATGAAGCTCGGCGATCCGCGCGAGTTCTACGATGCCATTGTCACCGCTGGGTTTCCGGTGCGGCATGGCGAGGCCGGCACACTGGGCGAGCTGTCACCCAAACCGCATCCCTGGTTGTACGCCGAGGCCAGCCGCATCGGGCTGGGCATCCCGTTCACCGACCGCAATCACGTCGTCGGCATCGAGGACAGCGGCGCAGGCGTGTGCGCCATCCGTCTCGCGGGGTTCCCGGCGATCGGCATGGCTGGCGGCAACATCCCGGAAAGCGGCACGCGGTCCCTCTGCCAGCATTACTGCGACTCGTTCGAAGCGATCCTCACGGTGATTCGACCTTCGGCCTGAGGCACCTCGACTCCCCAACCGCGCGGATTGCCGTCCGTTTCCAGAGGCATTGTGATCTCGAGCCCTCTGGTCTACGATCCTCTCGCTCCCTTCCCCGGCCGCGGCATGGCGGCTCGATGCGCGAGGCGGCAATGAACCTCGTCCTCCTTGGTCCTCCGGGCGCAGGCAAAGGCACCCAGGCCGATACGATCGTGCGGTCGTGCGGCATCCCCCAGATTTCCACCGGCGACATCATCCGTGCGGCCATTCGCGGCGGGACCGAGCTGGGGCTGGAACTGAAGCGGTACGCCGATGCCGGCGCGCTCGTGCCGGACGCCCTCGTCAACCGGCTCGTCGAGGAACGCCTGGCGCACCCTGACTGTGGTCGCGGGTTCCTGCTGGACGGCTATCCGCGTACCGTCGCCCAGGCGGAATGGCTGGACCGGATGCTCGCGAAGAGCGGCCGGCGCATCGACCACGTGCTCCTGATCGAGATCGACGATGCCGTCATCGTGGAGCGGATCGTGGGGCGGCGATCGGATCCTGTCACCGGGCGCATCTATCACCTCGTCTTCGATCCGCCGCCGGGCGAGATCGTCCCGCGTCTCGTCCATCGGCGCGACGACACCGAAGCCGTCCTCACCCGCCGCCTGCGCGAGTACCACGACAAGACCGCGCCGCTCGTGCCCTACTACGAACGCCTCAATCTGCTGCGCCGGACGAGCGGGCTCGGCGCTGTCGACCAGATCGGGCAGCGCCTGCTGTCGGCGATCGGCGTCGGCGCGGCCGTGCATGCGTAAGTCGGCTCCGCGAGACGGGCGCCGGCCGGGTCACAGCACGAGCGCGTACACCAGCACATCACACGGACGAATGGGCGGGAGGTTCGGGAACTCTGCGTAGCGGCGCATGACCCCCTCGCGGCTGAACCCGCACTTGTCCAGCACGCGCGCCGAGGGGCGATGGTCAGCGTGGCACAACGCATACAGGCGCTCCACACGAGCGGCTCGAGCCACATCGACCATGGCTCGAAGCGCCTCCGTCGCGTAACCGTGGCCCCAGGCATCGCGCGCCAGCACGTAGCCCGTCATCGCGCGATATGAGGTCTCGAACGACAGGCCGGTGCCGCCGAGCAGGGTGCCGTCGGTGCGCGACAGGATGAGATACGGCCCCGCGCCCCACCGCCCCCATTCCGCGTCGCTGAAGGCGAGGAAAGCGCGAGTGTCGGCCACGGTTCTGTGCGCGGGCCACCCGACGTAGCGCGTGACGTCGGGATCGGCGGCATAACGAGTGAAGATCGCCTCGACGTCGGCCGGCTGCGGCCGACGCAGCAGCAGGCGCTCGGTCTCGACGCAGTCAGGGCTCCTGGGAGTGCTCACCGCTCTTTCGGCCTCGCGTGATAGCCGTTGTCGCCGAACGGCTGGATCTTCTCGAACCACAACGCGCCCAGCACCTTCAGATCGTAGCTGGCGTCGTACCCCGGGTCGTCCGGCACCACGAGCGTGTCGAGCACCTCGAAGACAAAGGATTCCGGCCCGAGCGCGTTCCAGTCCCGCTGGAGGTCATGGCTCTCGTGGCCTCCCATCCGCAGCTGCGCGCGCTGCCGGTTGAGCATGGACGGGAGATCGACGGTCGTTCCGATGAACGACTTCCCGTTCGTGATGTTCCGCACGCGGAAGACGCCCATGGGCCGCCGTGTCGCTTTGTACGATCGAATCAGGGCTTTGCGGTCCACCGTTCACATCCCGCGACCGTACAGACTGAGTTCTTCGTGGTCGGCGCCCATGCGGAGCGGCGTCCCGGGACGCTCGCAATGAACGTCTCGACGTGCGAGAGGCCGAGCGACTCGAAAAGGCCGCGCAGTCGATCCATGGTGACCACATGGCCGCCGACATTGATCGCCCGCAACAACGCAATCATCCGGGACGGGATGTCAGCCGACATCGGACTCCCTCCACACGTCCGGGAGAGATGCAACGGACGGCAGCAGGTGCGTGTGCGGTGCGGCCTCGAGTGTCGCCCGGCCATGCGCGCCTGACAGGACCCCGATGTTCCAGCGCACGCCTGCGTGGTGTCCGGCCTGCAGATCGAGCGCCGTGTCCCCGACGGTGGCGACCCGGTGCACATCCACGACCACGGGGCGTTCCATCGCGCGAAAGATCATGAACGGCGCCGGGCGGCCCAGCGGCACGTCGTCTCCGCACACCACCGTGTCGACGACGCCAGCGGACCAGCCGAGCGTCTCGAGGATGATCCTCGTGATGTCCCGATCGAACCCGGTGTTCAGCGCGACGCGCACGCCTCGCGCGCGCAGCCAGTCGAACGCATCCGTCGCGCCTGGCACGGGCGAGATGCCCTCCCGGCGGAACCGCTCGCTGAGGCCCGCACAGAAGTCACGGTAGGCCTGGTCGGCGTCCCGATCCAGATTCGGTCCGGCCGGCAGCAGGGCGCGAATCGCATCGCGCTTCGACGCTCCGCGGACACGCACGAGCTGCTCACGGGTGACCGCGACACCACAGGCCTCCAGCGCAGCCGTGAACGCCGCCGCCACGTGCCCCGTGTCCTCAATGGTCGTCCCGGCCAGATCGCAGACGACTAGATCGACGTCGGTCATGTCAGGTTCTCCGCCGCACCAATGCCGCACTTACATGGAAGACCGCGATTCGGACTGGCCCGCACGTCGGCCGCGGGTCCTGTCCGAGGTGTTCCCTTCCGTCCTCGGCTGCGCTTCGATTGTGCTGCCTGCGGGCAGAAGGGAAGCGCCTCGGCCACCCGCATCCGACGATCCCCAATCGCGGTCGCCTCCTAGTGCCGTCGACTTCACGCGCCCGGGTGATACCGGCGCTCAATGTGGCCTTCCAGCTGCGCGGGGTAGAAGTACACGTCGCGCAGGTTGCCGGTGGTGTACCGCTGCGCCTGGTCGTTGAAGTGCTTCGATGCCGGATCGCCGCTCTCACCGCCGGCCGAGACCGCGCGGGCCCGGACCCGATCGCCGAACTCGACCACCGCCAGGAAGCTGTTTCCGCTCGTGCCGTACATCTTCTTCGTGCCGCGGTAGGCCCGTGCGCCAAAGGCCGCGAGCGATCCCCAGCGCGACGAGGTGAAGCCGACCGGCAGACTCGCGCCTGCGTCATTGAACGGCTGCACGATGTCACCCGTCAGGCGCTGGAATCGATTGATCTCGCCCCACGGCGTCTTCCAGGTGCCAAAATCGGCCTGCAGCTTGTCGGACCCGGCGGCCAGCGACTCGAGCCGCTGCTGCGCGGAGGCCTTCGTCTCGATGAACTCGTAGACCGACACCCCCGCTCCCCGCGCGTCACCAGCCACGCGCTGCCAGAGGTCCTCCCCCCAGGCGACCGCCAGCGCAGTCGGCACGGATGACACGGACCATCGGCAATCCCACGCGCGCAACAGGCCGATCTGGTCGGCCAGCTTCGCCTTCAGCGGATCGCTGGCTGGGAGGTCGTCCCACGCTTTCACGAGCGACGGCATGAGGAGCTGGAATTCGGGAAGCAGCGGGTCGAACGCCGCCCCGACGAGCGAGTCCATCGTGAAGTCCTTCTTGCCCGACAGGACTTTCATGGCGTGCACGCCCCGCGGATTCTCGCCGCCGCTTTCCACGTAGACCGGGAAGTCCGCCTTCTTGGGGCTCTCCGGACCCGACACCGAGAACGGCCAGTTGTTGGTGTTCTGGATCCAGCCGTTGGGCGGATTCAGGGCGCCCGGCGTCTCGTCGATCGACAGGGGCGCGCCCCACTCGGTCGCCGGATTGCTGCCGTCCACCGGTTTCGTCCAGTCGAACGTCGGGTCGCGTCTGGGAATGAAGTTCGAATGGAAGTACGCGATGTTGCCGTCGGCGTCGGCGTAGACCGTGTTGTTCGACGAGTTGGTGTGCAGTTCCAGGATCTGGCGGAACGCCTTCAGGTCGCGCGCCTTCGTGCGCGAGTACGACTGCGTCAACGCCTTCACGGGTTCCTGCATCAAACGCATCGCCACCCACTTCCCGTTCAGTTCGCGCACGACAGGCCCGTGGTGGGTGCGGTACACGGTGAACGACTTGCTGGCCATCCCGTTCGGCGTCTTGTAGGGCACGTCAATCGTGGATGCCCGCACCGGCCGTTCCTCGCGGCCGTACCGGTAGGAGTAGCCGTCAGCCGTCTTCACCACCGTTTCGAGGTACTCGTCGATGTTGTCCACGCCGCTCGTCGTGTGCATCCAGCCCACGCGCTCGTTGAAGCCCTGATAGACGAAGAACTGGCCCCAGGTCACGGCGCCGTAGGCGTTCAGGCCCTCGTCGCTCGTCACCTGCACCTCGGACCGGAAGAAGAAGGACGTGTGCGGGTTGATCCACAGCATGGCGCGGTGGGACGCGGTGTTCGAGGGTGCCACGGCAAAACCGTTGGAGCCCGCAGGCTCGGCCGGCTCACGTGCCTCGGGCCGTTCGGACGCCGCCGGCGGCTTCGTCCCGTAGAACGCTTCGAGCGGCCCGAGCCCGACCTTTTCGACGTCCCCGCCGATGCTGCCTTCGGTGTACGAGAGCGCCATCCACGGCTCGAAGCGGGTGATGACCCGGGGCGAGACGCTCGGATGGGTAGCGAGGTAGTAGTTCAACCCGTCCGCCCATGCGTTCATCAGGCGCTTCAGCCAGTCGGGGCTCGACTCGTACTTCGCCTTCAGGTCGATGGGGTCGACGAAGAGTTTCATCCGGAGGTCGCGGTAGATCTCGGCTTCGCCTTCAGCCTCAGCCAGGCGCCCCATCGAGTTGAGGTAATTCGTCTCGACGCGGTTGAAGTCGTCTTCCGCCTGGGCATAGATCAGGCCGAAGACGGCGTCCGCATCGGTCTTGCCATGGACGTGGGCAATGCCCCAGTCGTCGCGGGTGATGGTGACGTCCTGGGCCTGGCGCTGCCAGGCGGCGCGCTGCGGATCCTGCGCGGCCTCGATCGAGCACGATGCGCACGCCACCGTCAGAATGAAGAGGACAATCAGTCGTTTCATGAGCGCTCCATGCGACGCCGTCAGCGCGGCGCGGTCGGGATCCACACGGCCATCTCACCCCTGCCGCGGTTGTTCCAAGCGTAATACGGAATCGCCAGCATCGGCACGTCGCGCGGGGCCGCCCCCGCGGCATCGACCACGCGGGCGGTGCCCGTGATGACCTGCACGCCGCCGAGCAGACCGGCGCGGAAGCTCGTGGCGAGCGGTGCGCCGGGCGGCAACACAAGGTTCAGCGCATGTCCGGCATGGTCGATGCCTTCAACGGCGTACATCAGGGGTCCGCGCTGCAGCGCGACACGCCCTCTGTCTTCCTGCACGCCGCCGTTCGCCAGCAGGCGCCGGACAGGCATCGGCAGCCGGAGTTCGACGGTGTCGCCGGCGGTCCACCGCCGGCGCAGCACGAGGTACCCCTGGTCCAGCGTCACCGGCTCACCCTTGCCGTTGACACGCAGCGCCACGGCTTCACGGCTGGACTCCGCGAAACGGTAGAGATCCGACGGCAGCGCCTCGTTGCGCGACCACCCGGGCACGCGAACGCGCAGGGCCATCGTCGTCGGACGATCGGGATCGATGGCCAGCCGGACCGTCCCGTCCCACGGGTACCTGGTGGTCTGCGCGATGGCCACGGATGCGCCGCCCGCCTGCACGCGCGTCCGGCTGCCGATGAACAGGTTGACGAAGACGTCGTCTCCGCGCCGCGCGTAGATCAGCCCCGGCAGTTGCGCCATCATGCGCGCGAGGTTCGACGGGCAGCACGCGACTTCGAAGTAGTCGGTGCGGTCGGACTCGCCGGCGGACTCGAGCGGATTCTGATAGAAGAACCGCGTGCCGCCGAGCGACACGCCCGACAGGTATCCGTTGTAGAGGATGCGCTCGAGGACATCGACGTAACGGCCCTCGCCGCGGAGGAGGAACATGCGATGGCCCCAGAGGGCGTTGCCGATCGACGCGCACGTCTCGGTGTACGCGTTCCGGTTCGGCAGCTCGTAGTCCTCGCCGAACGCCTCGACCACGCCCCGCGAACCGATGCCGCCGGTGACGTAGAGACGCTTCGCCACGACGTCTGCCCAGAGCCGATCGACCGCCGCCCCGTACGCCGTGTCGCCCGACAGCCCCGCGACGTCGGTCATCGCGCTGTAGAGATAGGTCGCGCGCACCGCGTGCCCGACGGCTGTCGCCTGCTGCGTCACGGGTACGTGATCCTGCCGGTACGCCGCGTCGTTGTAGATTGCAAACGGGCCATCCGGGTACGCCGCGATATCGGGGTGCGGCTTACCGCGCTCGTCGAGGAAGTGCTTCGCCAGGTCGAAGTACCGCGCATCGCCCGCCGACCAGGAACACCTGGCGGACGAGCTCGGCGTTCTTCAGGGCCGCCTGCCACAGCACCTCACTCCCGGTCGCTTGTCTAACCGCGAGCGCCGCTTCATAGAGATGGCCGGCGTTGTACAGCTCGTGGCTGCCCGACAGCAGTGCCCACCGCTCGGGTCCCACGCCATTCGGCGGGTTCGCCGGATCGATCGTGCGGGCCGGATACAGGTAGCCGTCGGGCTGCTGGGAACCCGCAATCAGCCGCGCAATGGCGTCGACCCGCTGCTGCAGCGCGGCGTCGGGATGGACACGCAGCGTGTAGGCGGCGGCCTCGATGGCTTTGTACACGTCCGTGTCGTTGAAGCGCCGTCCGACGTACTTCCCGGACTTGAGCCCCGCGCCCTTTTCGAAGTTCTCGATGCGGCCGGTCTTCTCGTTCTGGTCGAAGATGTGCGGGAGGCTGACGCGGCGATTCACCTCGATCTTCGGTGCCCAGAACTCATCGTCGACGACGACCTCCTGGAACGGCACCGCGCGGATCGCGTAGTCGCGGGCGGGCGCCTGCTGTCCGCCAAGCGACACGGCCGCGAGCAGGCAGGCGGCGCCGCGCCACAGGGTCCGAGGTCGAGTCATGACCAGCCTTCGACCTGCGACACAACAAAGGGCCGGGAGCTTCTTCACACCATGAAAAATACTCCCGACCCCGGTCCGTCGCGAGAAGAATCTCGCGTCCCGTCTATTCGTACGACCGCATATACTTCCAGCGCTTCGAACTTCCGCGGC
>JAPKZP010000601.1 GCA_026393735.1 Acidobacteriota bacterium | reverse complement strand
GGGCGCTGAGGGCCTCCACGACATCGAGCGCGCCTGGCAGCTCCGGCGCGAGCGTCACCAGCCGCACGCCCGTCGCGGGAGACCACTCCGCCGCGGCATGAAGCGACGGCGCGCGCAGGTACGACGGGTTGTGCGCACCCTTCTTCTGCGGATTCAGGAATGGCCCTTCGAGGTGCAGGCCGAGCGGTGCCGATCCTCGGAAGCCGGCCGGACGCCCCGTGGTCACGACCGCCTGCGCGGCGGCGATGGTCCCGATGGGCGACGAGATAATCGTAGGGAGGAAGGCCGTGACGCCGTAGCGCGGCAACTGAGCGGCCACCCGCCAGATTGCCGTGGGGTCGTCGGTGAAGTCGTGGCCTAACGCGCCGTTGAACTGGAGGTCGATGAACCCCGGCACGAGGTTCAGGCCGCTCGCGTCGATGACATGCATCGTGGGGTCCGGCTTGAGCCGTACTCGGGCGTCGATGTCGGCCGCCGACCCGACATCGACAATCCGCCCCGCATCGACGAGCACGGCGCCGCCATCGATCCGGCGGCCGGGTGTGTGAATCGCCGTGTTCGTGATGAGCAGCATGGCACGACCCCCGGGGAATTGTAGCCCGCGCCCGCCTCCCTGACGAGGAAGCCTGGTGCCCGATCTGGGGGACAGGGGTCACCCGGTCTCCAGGGGGATTCGCGCGACTACATCTCCGGTGCGCCCCCCAGACCCGCCTGCTCGCTCTCCGGGACGATGCGGTATACCGACACGTCACCGCCGCGGTACACGCGCTCGAAGTACTTCGGGTGCTCGTCGAACTTCTCGACGCCGCGACCGAATGCCCTGCGTTCGGTGGCGTCGACATAGAGGTAATCCACGCCGTCCAAGACCGCAAGCTTCCACGCATGCTGCGGATCGTGCGTGCTGTACAGCGTGCGCACACGCTGCGACCGCACATCGTAGATCGGCTTGTTGAGGAGCGAGATAGGCAACCCGGCTGCCATGCGCCGGTGCGCGAAAGACGGGATGAGGGTCCAGGTCTCACGGCCGCGCACGGTCGGCTCCATCTGCACGAGGGCGTCGGATGGTGTTTCTCGCCTGATCCAGTCGAGCGCTTTGCGCTCGTCTGCCGTGACGGTAACGGTCCAGTGGAACCCGGGGCCCATCAGCCGGTTCCCGATGTCCTGGGCGTTGAAGGTGTCGATGAGCGTCGTCGGCAGGCCAACGGCAAAGAGCAGCAGCACAGCCGACAGCGCGAGCCAGCGGAACCGCCTGAGGTCGAAGATCCGCGCCAACGCCATCGCCGCGAGCGGCGTCATCGTGAGGAGGAGGATCTGCCCGGCTCGCCAGCCCACCCAGACCATGTCGCCGCCGGGAAGCCGCACGAAGTACAACAGGCCGAACCCCGCCGCCACGCCGGCCAGCGCCGGTGCCAGGCCGCCGATGGCACGCGCACGTCCACAGATCAACCCCACCACAGCCGCGAGGAGAATCGGCCCGAGCGTCAGCAGCGGCATCAGCAGCGGTGCCGTGGTGATGGGACCGTCGTAGCCGAAGTCGAGGGCGGCGCCTGCACCGTCGAACATCTGGTTCCACGGTAGATCACGGAGAATGCGCCGCCGAGAAACGGGCTGCACATAACCGACCCGGCGAGAGCCAGACCCGCGAGCAGCGGGACAGGCCACGACATTGCGCGTCGAGAGGCCCCGGCCACGGTGAGCGCGATAAGGCCGAAGGCGCACGCCATCGCATGCTGGGGCGTGTACCAAAGCGACCGCTGGAGTCCATCAACCGTGAGGCTCTGAAACCACCAGGCCGTGATCGCATCGATGTTCAGCGTACGGAGACGATCGAGGTTTTGTCCGCGCCCCAGGATCGTGTAAACCGCATAGGCGCCTTCCGCGCTCGATGCCAGCACGCTGAGGGCGATGGCCACCGCCACGGCCCAGACGCGCGGAACCAGTGACCAGGCAAACACCACGAGCGACCCGAGGAACAGAACACCCGAGAGGAGGGCGTTCACCTTGATCAGCGGTTTCGCATAGTGCCAGATGCCGAACGGGTTCGTCCCGAAGGCGCTCCCGGGCAGCACGAAGTAGGTCCAGTAGTAGTTCAACGTGTGATCGCCGAGGTACGGGTCCTTCGGCGGCATGTCGAACCGCGCGAGTTCAGCCGTCAATGCGGCGTGCCACAGGAAGTCCGCAGTGAAGTAGGCGCGGTAGCGCTCGGTTCCGATCTCGTCGACGGCCCCGATGTTGCTGAACGTCGGCGCCATCAACGCCGGGACGATCAACAGCACGAGCAGCAGCGCCAAAGTGTCTTTCCGCCGCCATTCACTGAGCGGCACCAGCGGCGCGCGCCGGGTCAACCGGTAAGGGAGCGACGTCATGACCGACGCGAGCGTCCATGCGCCTGCGAACGCCGGCACACCAGGCACACCCGCGGCGATGACGGCCCAGAACGCAAACGCCGTCATGACGTAGCCAATCAGCCCACCCGCAATCCAGCCGGCCGCCTGTTTCCGTCCGAAGAGCGCAAAGCCGATCGGCAGGCCGGGCACGAGCGCGAGCATGTAGACCATCAGGTACAGCAGACCCCCGAGGCCTTGACCGAACTGCCACGCCAGCCCCAGCAGTGACGCTGAGAGCACCGCCGCGGCGACAGGCACCGGCCAGCGGGAGCCAGGCGTGTTCGGCCGCGCGGGCGCGGCGACGGGCACGGGCGCGGCAGGAACCGACGAATCAGCCGGCTGAAGTGACTGAGTCGGCTCGCTCCCGCACTCGCGGTCGCCGGTGTCCACCGACGCGAGCATGTCTCCGCGCAGGATCCGATCCGACATGGTCAGCCCCTGTCCAATCGAGTGGTCCATGTTGTTGTACCAGAAGCGCGCGGATCGGCCCGCCAGCAGCAGGTTGGAGAAGCGGCCGAGTTCCTTGATGTTCCTGGTCAGCTCGCCCAGGTATTCAAGTGAGTAGATCGGGTACGTAAACGGCATGCGCTCGATGTGCACGCGCGAGACGTCCTCCGCCCGGGCGATCGTCTTGGTGCGCACCAGGTCGGCCACGACGTGCGGGGTCAGCGCCTCCGGGTGCTCCCACCGCTCGTCGCCCCGGAGGCACGTCACCTCGACGCACAGGCTGCTCTTTCCCTCCGGCGCCATCGTCTCGGCAAAGGCTACGGGAGACGACACCCGCGAAAACACTTCATCGCCCCCGTAGTACGTCCACTGGAAGTCGATGCGGGCCGGGCGCTCGACCTCCAGGTTGTAAAAGACGGTCGAGAGGTAATCGAGGTCGCCGCCGCGCACTCCGAGCAGCGCGTTCGCGACCGTGATAGGCGCGGTCCACACGACGCCGTCACACGGGATGCGCTCACGGGGTGTCAGCACGGCGGAGATGCGGCGGCCATCGTGTTCAAGGCCCGTCACCGGGGAGTCGAGCACCACGCGGTTGCCGGCCGCCGTCACCGCCGCGGCGAGCTTCTCCGAGAACTGCCCTACGCCGGTGGGCGGGTACAGGAATGTCGTCTCGACGGGCTTCGGCAGGAGCGTCGTCTTCAGCAGCGACCACAGCGTGTCTGCGCTGGCCCGCTGGTCGATGACGGCGCGATTCACGCCCGCGCGACCCCAGTCCCGGTGCAGATCGTGAGGCGACGCAAACAGGAACTTCTTCGTGTAGGGCTCGAAGAAGATCGAATACAGCGTCCGGCCGTACTTGTTGATGACGTCGGCTTCGAACGACTCGCCGTCCATGTGTTCGCGGCGCAGCAGATCGAATGCACCTCGCACCATCAGCGACGGCGGCATCGAGAGCAGAACGCTCGGCCGCAGCGGCCATTCGTGGAAGCCGCCGAACATCCGCACGCCGCTCTTGCGCGGGATCTCGAGCACGTCGTGGCCAAGAATCTGCCGGATGAAGCCGGCGACCCTGGCGTTCTCGGTGTGGAAACGGTGCGGCCCGACATCAAAATGAAAATCGCCGTAGTGCCAGGAACGGGCGAGGCCGCCGAC
>JAPKZP010000702.1 GCA_026393735.1 Acidobacteriota bacterium | reverse complement strand
CCCTGTGTCGGCCCGGGCACGGACAGGGCCCTGCCGGGCAGGGACGGGGCCCTGCCCCTACTTCTGAATTGTGATCAGCTCGATGTCGAACACCAGCATGCCTTTCGGCTTGTCCGGGGCGCCGTCGTAGGCGAGCTTCTCGGGAATCCAGAACCGGGTCTTTTCCCCTTCGACCATCAGCGCGACGCCTTCGGTCCAGCCGGCAATCACCTGGTCGAGCGGGAACGACGTCGGCTGACCGCGCATCACGGAACTGTCGAACATCTTGCCGTCGGTCGTCCAGCCGGAGTAGTGCACGGTTACCGTGCCCGACCGCTTTGGACGCGCGGTGCCGGTGCCGGCTTTCAACACTTTATAGGCGAGCCCGGACTTCGTCTTCTGCGCGTCGGCCGGGGCCGCCGCCACGTCAGGGGGCGTGGTGGGCGTCTCCGTGATGCCGACGAGCTCGATGTCGAACACCAGCATGCCCTGCGGACGATCCGGACGGCCCTTGTAGGCCAGTTCTTCGGGAATCCAGGCGCGGCGCTTCTCGCCGATGACCATCAACTGCACGGTCTCGCTCCAGCCGGCGATCACCCGGCTCAACTGGAAGGAACTCGTGCGGCCGCGCGCGTAGGAACTGTCGAACATCACGCCCTTGGTACTCCATCCCGTGTAGTGCACGGTGACGAAATCCTCGGCCTTGGGATGGGCAGTACCGGTGCCGGGCGTGATGACCTTGGTCGCCAGGCCGGACTTGGTCTTCTCGGCGTCGGCAGGCGGCGCGGCCACATCGGGCGGCGCGGGAAGCGGCCGCGCCAGAGGCGCGGCCGGTGCCTGCTGAGCCGGAGTCTGCTGGCCGGCGTGCGCGCCGATGGCTGCAAGAGCCACGAGCGCGACAGCGCCGGTCACGATTGCTGCGGGGCGAAGATACGAGAAGCTCATGCGGTCTCCGGTTCCTTTCGCTTGCGCGGAGTTGGAGGAGTAGTGCGCACCCGTGGTTTGCGGGCGACGGTCGACTTGGCCCCGGGGGCTGCCGCTCCCGTCTTGCGCCGGCGCTTCGGCTTGGCGTCGGCTGGTTCGGTCTGGCCCGGGCCATGGGAGGGCTCGACCGTGTCATCAACGACTGGCATGCCTGCCTCCGTGGAGGCTGCATCACCACCCGCGTTCTCGAGACCGCGGGAATCCGGCGTGTCGGCGGCGCGATCGGCAGGAGCCTCGCCCTGACCAGCGGCGTCGGACGCCACCAGATCGAGATCGGGCTGCAGGTCAACGGCCTCGGGCGCCGCGACCGGCACCGGCTTGAGCTGCGGGCCCTGGAACACGCGCAGCACGCCCTGGCGATCGCGGTCGAGCCGGATCAACCCGTCGCGCTGGACCGACCGCAGAATCTCCACCAGGTTCCCGTGCTTGCGTTCGTCGAAGCCCGGGTCGAGGGCGCGCATCGCCTGCTTGGCATTGCGGATGTACATCGGCCATCGGGCGATCGCGCCGGGCGTCGCCAGCACGCGCTGGAAGAGGCGAATGCCGTCGATGATAGAGGTCGGGGACGCCTCAGGCTGCGCGTCGTGCTGTGACACCGGCTGCGCCTCGTGGTCGGCGGCCGGCTGCGCGCCGGGCTGGACGTCCGCGTCCGCCTGGGCGGCTTCGGCCGCCTCGTGGGCCACAGGCACGTGCCCCTCGCGCAGTTCCACCAGCACGCTGCGGCCTGCGCTTCGGAGCACGACCAGGCCGGCCTCGGCCAGCTTGTCGGCGAAGTCGCGGAAGCTCGAGGCGCCGTAGTCGCGCTCCGAGAATGTCGAGTCGAGCTGCAGCAGCGTGCTCTTCAGGAGCCCGAGCTGCGGCGTCACTTCGCGGTCGGTCAGCAGTTGCAGGGCGCGCGTCACGAGCGCGAACGCCTTGCTCACCGGCGCGGTGCTGATCGTCGTCGGCGCCGGCGACGGGCTCCCCTGCCGCTCGCCCCGGCCCTGGCCGGCCGGCT
>JAPKZP010000559.1 GCA_026393735.1 Acidobacteriota bacterium | reverse complement strand
GTGAGTGCCTCAACCATTGCCGGCACGATCTATGCGAGTTCCATCGGGTCAGTGAGCGCGGCGACTCTGACCGGCATGGTCTACGCCAGCTCCATCGGGTCAGTGAGCGCTTCGACCATTGCGGGGACGATCTACGCCAGTTCCATCGGGTCGGTGAGCGCGGCGACTCTGGCAGGCACGGTCTACGCCAGCTCCATCGGTTCCGTTGCTGCGTCGGTAATCAACGGTGCGCTGTACGCCAGTTCCATCGCCTCGTTGTAGGACAGCGAATCGATGACCTGCGCGTCGGGGACGCGACGCGGGTCGGCCGACAGCACGCCATCGACGTCGGTCCAGATGTGGATCTCGGCCGCGTCCAGCAGCGAGCCGAACACCGAGGCGGAGAAGTCGCTGCCGTTGCGGCCCAGGGTCGTCTGGAGGCCCTGAGCGGTGCTGGCGATGAAGCCGGTGATGACCAGCGTGCCTCTGAAACCATCAGCCAGCAGCGCCTGCAGCCGGGCGCGCGAGTCCTCCCACTGCACGACGGGTCCCAACGAATCCCACTCGACGACCACGCAGGCGCGGGCATCGAACCAGCGCACCGGCGCCCCGCCCGCGCGGCGCGCCTCCAGGTAGGGCGCAAACAGGGACGTCGACCAGATCTCGCCGTAGCCGGCGACCAGGTCGCGCACGTTCTGCGCCGCAGAACGCATGATGCTGACGGTGTGCAGGATGCCGGAGAGGTCGGCCCGGTCCTTGTCGAAACGCACCAGCCACCCGGCCGCAGCGGCCGGGGGAAGCAGCGTCTCGGCGATGAGCGCGTGGCGCTCCCGCAGCAGCTGCAGTTGCGCCAGATACCCCTCGTCGCGGCGCTCGGCCAGGGTGACAAGGTTCAGCAGCGCGTCGGTCACGCCCTTGCAGGCGGACAGCACGATACCCAGCCGCGGCGAGGGCTGCGACTCGACGATGGCCGCGACACGGCGGAAACACTCCGCGTCGGCGACGCTGGAGCCGCCGAACTTGTGCACGACCCAGGCGGAAGCGGCTGGAGAAGACATCTGCAATTGATATCACGACGCGAATGGCCAATCCATCTCCGCGTCGGGCCGGCCGGCCGGAACTGCGGCCAACTCACGTTTGCGCGGGGTCTAGAAATCCCCGTGAATGGCTCCAGCGGGTATCTGATGGAAGTCGTACGGCGTGACCTGATAGACGTAGTAGTTCAGCCAATTGGCGTAGAGGAGGTTGGCGTGCCCGCGCCATCGCACCTGGGGCGGCCCGGTCGGGTCGTCGTTCGGGTAGTAGTTGCGGGGTACAGTTATGGGCAAGCCTCTGCTCACGTCGCGATCGTACTCGGCCTTGAGTGTCAACGGGTCGTATTCGGAATGGCCGGTGATGAACAGGTGGCGGCCGTCCTTCGTGCCGGCGATGTAAATCCCGGCCTCGTCGGATTCGGCCAGGATCTGGATGTCGGGCACCTTCTCCAGGTCGGCGCGGCGGATCTCGGTGTGGCGCGAATGCGGCGCCAGGAAGGCATCGTCGAAGCCGCGCAGCAGTTTCTCGGTGGGGATGAGCGTCCGGTGCTCGAAGACCCCGAACATCTTCGCAGGCAGACGGTATTTCGGGACTCCATAACGGTAATAGAGCCCAGCCTGCGCCCCCCAGCAGATGTAGAAGGTCGATTCGACATTCGTTTCGGCCCAATCCATGATGCGGGTCAGTTCGGGCCAGTAGTCCACCTCCTCGAACTCCATCAGCTCCACGGGTGCGCCGGTGATGATCAATCCGTCGAACTTCTCGTAGCGGACGGCTTCGAAGGTCTCGTAGTGGTTGAGCAGGTGTTCGGCGTCGGTGTTCTTCGCGTCGTGAGTGGCGGTGTGCAGCAGGGTCACATCCACCTGGAGCGCCGAGTTGCCCAGCAGACGCAGCAATTGCGTTTCGGTGGCAATCTTGGTCGGCATGAGATTCAGGATCGCCACCCGCAGCGGACGGATATCCTGGTGCTCGGCGCGAGCCTCGCCCATCACGAAGACATTCTCTCGTTCCAGAATGGCGCGGGCAGGCAGCGTATTGGGGATTCTGACGGGCATCGGAACACGCTCCAGCAGCTACTTCGTCGTGACGCGACCTCCGTTGTCGGACATCGTCGGCAGCCACGCCTCACCCGCATCATAGCAGGCACGGCGGGGTTCCATTGTGTCTGGGTTACGCCGTCGGGGGAGAGACGCCGGAACGGGATGGCAGGCACGGCGCGGAGGTCGCCATGAGCCGCGACTATCGCGCGGAACTGGAATCATGGCTGCTCCAGCCGATCTGACTCGGACCGGCAGGCATCGACCGGAGTCACTGGCCGCCTTCGGCCGGCTCGTCCCAGAGCTCACGCAAGTTGGCCAGAGTTGCCAGTGTGGCGCAGGGCTTCAGCCCTGCGTGGCCGGGGTGTCTGGACGCGATCAGGACGCCGCGCGGAACGACCGGGCGAACAGTTGTTCGATCGCGCGCGTGCCGTTGGCCTGCAGCGTGCGCGTGCCGGTGCCCGTGAAGTGCGGGTGCGTGATGACGGGGCCGTCTGGTGATGCGTGCGCCTGCCAGTCTCCGTCCGCCCAGGTGAACCATCCGTCTTTCGCCTGGTCGAACACCTGGAGCGGCTTGTTGCAGAGCTTGGCGAACTCCGCGCCCCACCCCGTGCCGCCCCGGACGGTGCCGTCATCCAGGATCGTGCCGATGACGTAGATTTCCTGGCCGCTGTTCACCTGGTACCACAACGTCTGCAGCACCTTTCGAATCGTCGGGGCGTCCGTGTAGCGCCGATGCATCAGGCGCGACACGTACTCGAGGCTGACGTCGCCCGCCTTGAGCTCTTCGTGGTTCAGGACCCGGACGCCGCGATCCCGCCCGATCTTGTGCCCCTCGAACGTGAAATTGACTTCTTCGACACCGTAACGCTCGGCGCAGGCGCCGAACGCAGACTCCGCGCCGGCCGCGCCACCGCTGAACAGAATGCAATCGTCAGGCTTCATATGCGGGTCTCCACCCGTTCAGTCATCATAGCATCCGC
>JAPKZP010000518.1 GCA_026393735.1 Acidobacteriota bacterium | reverse complement strand
GCCTCGTTGAACAGGCGCTGCAGCGGGATCCCGCGGGCGCGTACGGTCGCATGGACTTCCTGAGCCGGGACGCGCAGCGGCAGGCCGTGGAGGAACTGGCGGCCCCGAGCGGCGACAGCCAGGTCCGTGTGGCGCTGAAGGCGATCGCCAACGCGCGTCACGCCGGTGCAAGCGACCCGGCGGCGGTCCGGGCCATGCACGTCGGGTATCACCTCGTCGATCGAGGGCGTCCCGATCTCGAAGCCGACGTCGCTTACCGTCCCCGCCTGCGAATCCGTGCCCGCCGGTTGCTGCTGAGGCACGCGACGAGCGTGTATCTCGGGGCCATCACCACCGTCGCCGCGCTGCTGCTGGCCGCGGTTGTGGCGTATGCCCGACGGTCGGGCGGCATGATGCTCCTTCAGGTGACCGTCGCGTTCGTCGCCCTGTTGCCCGCGACCGACTTCGCTATCGCCTGCGTTCAGCGGGCGGTCGTGCATCTCCTTAGGCCGAAACACCTGCAGCGCCTCGACTTCCTCAAGGGAGTTCCCGAGAACGCCCGCACCATGGTCATCGTCCCCACGATGCTGACAAGTGCCGCAGGCGTGGAGGCCCTGCTCGAGCACATCGAGGTCCTGGCCCTCGGCAATCTCGATCCGTGCGTGCACTTCGCAATTCTCAGCGACTTCGCGGACACGAGCGTCCCCGACGCGCCGGAGGACGCGGCCACGCTGGAACGGGCGTGCGCGGGCATCCAGCGCCTCAACATCAAGTTCGGATCCGAGCACGCGGACCGCTTCTTCCTGTTCCATCGCGACCGGCAGTGGAATGCGAGCGAACACGCCTGGATCGGGTGGGAACGGAAGCGCGGCAAGATCGAGGAGTTCAATCGCCTTCTGCGTGGCGCGATCGACACGAGTTTCTCCACACAGGTGGGCGATCTGGACGTCCTGCCCCTGGTGCGCTACTGCATCACGCTGGATTCCGACACGAGACTCCCCCGCGACGCGGCAAAACGGCTCATCGGCATCATCGCGCACCCGCTGAATCAGCCGCGCTTCGACCCGACGGTCGGGCGCGTGACGGAAGGATACGGCATCCTGCAGCCGCGCGTCAGTGTCACGATGTCGAGCGCGGCGGGCTCGCTCTTCGCCCGCACATACGCCGGCCACACGGGCGTCGATCCGTACACGACCGCCGTGTCGGACGTGTACCAGGACCTGTTCGACGAAGGCATCTACACCGGGAAGGGCCTGTACGACGTCGACGCGTTCATGGCGTCGCTCGAGGGCCGCGTGCCGGAGAATGCACTGCTGTCGCACGACCTCTTTGAAGGGCTCTACGCCCGCACGGCCCTGGTCAGCGACATCGAGGTCGTGGACGATTACCCCTCCAGCGTGCTCGCTCATGCGCGACGGCAGCACCGCTGGGTCCGCGGCGACTGGCAGATCCTCTGGTGGCTGTTCCCGTGGGTGCCGTCCCGGACCGGTGTGCAGCGCAATCGGCTCCCGCTCATCGCCCGGTGGAAGATCCTCGACAACCTGCGACGCAGCCTGCTGCCGCCGGCCACGCTGCTCGCATTCGTCCTCGGGTGGACGCTCCTGCCCGGGAGTCCGCTGGTCTGGACGGCGGGCGTCCTCGGGAGCCTGGCCTTCCCGCTGCTGTATCAGATCGTCGCCCTGCTTGGCGGCCCGAGCCCGGTCCAGTCCTGGTCCGTCTTTCTGCGGACAGCCGGCGAGGAACTCGAGAGCGCCGCCGCCCGCGTCGGACTCCAGGTGGCCTTCATGGCCAACGAAGGCTCCGAACGGGCGCACGCGATCGGCCTCACGCTGGTTCGTCTCGGCATCACCCGTCGGAGTCTCCTCGAATGGGAAACGACGGCCGCGAGCACGGCCCGCGGCGGCCGCGTGCACTGGATGGCGTTTCTCAAGGGCATGGCGGCCAGCCCCGTCCTGGCGGTGCTGGCGTGTGGCCTGGTCGCGCTGACGCGCCCCGAGGCGTGGCCGGTCGCCTTGCCGGTCCTCGGGCTCTGGGCCGCCGCGCCATGGATCGCATTCGCGCTGAGTCGCCCCATCCCACGGCGGCGTGCCGCGCTCACGCCGGAGGACCGCGCGTACCTGCACGAGCTCGCGCGGACGACCTGGAAGTACTTCGACACCTTCACCGGCGCCGAGGACCATGGGCTGCCGCCCGACAACGTCCAGATGGTCCCCGAGCAGACGATTGCGCATCGCACGTCGCCGACCAATATCGGCCTCGGCCTGCTCGCCACCCTCGCGGCCCACGACCTCGCGTTCATCGACACGCCGGAACTCGAGCGACGCATCGACAGAGCCCTCTCCACGATCGAGCAACTGGAACGCTTCGAGGGGCACCTCCTCAACTGGTACGACTCCCGCACCCTGAGACCCCTCCCGCCCGCATATGTCTCCACCGTCGACAGCGGCAATCTGGCAGGCGCGCTCCTGACGGTCGCCGTCGGGGTGCGCCCCTTCGCGCCGGCGCTCGCGACGCGCGCGACGGCACTCTTCGATGCGATGGACTTCCGATTCCTGTACGAGCCCACGCGACACCTGTTCGCGATCGGCTATCGTCTCGCTGATGCCGACGGGCCGGGCCGCCTCGACGCGTCGCACTACGACCTGCTGGCCTCCGAGTCGCGCCTCGCCAGCTTCCTCGCGATTGCCAAGGGCCAGGTGCCGGAAACACACTGGTTCCACCTCGGGCGCTCGCTCACAAGCGTGCGCGGCGCGCCCGTGCTGCTCTCGTGGAGCGCGACGCTGTTCGAGTACCTGATGCCCCTGCTGGTCATGCGGAGCTACCCGAACACGCTGCTCGACGAGTCCTGCCGCACGGTCGTCCGCCGCCAGATGGACTACGCCGCCACGTGCGGTGTGCCCTGGGGGATCTCGGAGTCCGTCTACAACCTCGTCGATCGACACGGCACGTACCAATACAAGGCGTTCGGGATCCCCGGCCTCGGCCTGAAACGCGGGCTGGGCGATGAAGTGGTCGTCGCCCCGTACGCCACCGCGCTCGCGCTGCAGATCGATCCTGCGGCCGGCACGGCGAACCTCCGCCGTCTGGCCGCCGCCGGCCTTGAAGGAGAGTACGGGTTCTTCGACGCCATCGACTACACGAACCGGGACCCGGAGACGACGGCCGATGCTCGCGTGTCAGGCGTCGTCGTGCCCGCCTATCTCGCTCATCACCAGGGGATGACGCTCGTCGCCCTCACGAACGCGCTGCTGGGCGACCGCATGATCGACCGCTTTCACGCGGACCCCAGAGTGCAGGCCACCGAGCTTCTCCTGCAGGAGCGCGTCCCGCGCCAGAGCGCCATCATTCAGCCGCGCCCGCTCGAAGAAATCCGCGTGGCCGCGCCCGCCGCGTCCGTGCCGGTGCGGCACTACAAGACCGCGCACACGCTGTACCCGCACACCCAGTTCCTCTCGAACGGCAACTACGTCACGTCGGTCACGAATGCGGGCGGAGGCGCCAGCCTCTGGCGCGGCCTGGCGGTGACCCGGTGGCATCGCGACGCCACCAGGGATGCCGACGGCCAGTTCATCTATTTCCGCGACGTGCGCGGCGGCGCGGTGTGGTCGGCGACGTACCAGCCGATTCGCCACACGCCCGACGACTACACGGTCACCTTCTCGTCCGACCGGGCGAGCGTCCGGCGCCTCGACCACGAAGTGTCGACTCAACTCGACATCGCGGTCTCGACGGAAGACGACGTCGAGGTGCGGCGGATCACGATCCGCAACCGCAGCGCCCGCATCCGCGAAATCGATGTCACCAGCTACGCGGAGATCGCGCTCACGTCGCCGGCAGGCGACCTTACGCACCCGGCGTTCGGCAAACTCTTCATCGAGACGGAGTATCTGCCCGAGTGCGCCGCGCTGCTCTGCCATCGACGCCCGCGCGATCCCCTGGAGCCGGCAGCCTGGGCGTTTCACGCGCTCAGTCTCGAAGGACGGCCCCAGGGTCCGGTCGAATGGGAAACGGACCGCGCGCGCTTTCTCGGCCGGCACCGCGATCCGGGCAACCCCGTGGCGATGGACGGACGCGCCCTGTCCGGAACGACGGGCGTCGTCCTCGATCCGATCGTCAGTCTCCGGCAGCGGATTCGGCTTGCGCCCGGCGCCACCCTGCGTCTCTCGTTCGCCACCGGCATGGCATCCGACCGTGATACGGCCCTCGCGCTGGCGCGCAAGTACCACGACCCGGGCGCGGCGGGACGCAGCTTCGCGCTGGCTATCACGCGCGCGCAGAGCACCCTCCATCACCTGGGCATCTCACGCGACGACTCGGTGCTCTTCGAGCGGCTCGCCTCACGGGTGCTTGGCTCCGATCGTTCCCTCTGCGCGCCGGCAGCTACCATTGCGGCCAATGAACTCGGGCAGCCCGGCCTCTGGCCGCACGCCATCTCCGGCGACCTGCCGATCCTGCTCGTACGGGTCGGCGGCAGCGACGACGACGTGACGCTGGTCAGGGACGTACTCCAGGCCCAGGAGTACTGGCGCCTGAAAGGCCTGAGCGCCGATGTGGTGATCCTGAACGAACACCCGACGACCTATCTGGATGACATGCAGGCTCAACTCACGGCCGTTCTCGACGACGGCCCGTGGCGCACGTGGCAGCACCGTCCAGGCGGCGCCTACCTTCTCAGGGCGGACCGGATGGGCCATGCCGAGCGTGTCCTGTTCGAAGCCGTCGCTGGCGCGATTCTGCTCGGCGATCAGGGAAGCCTGCAGACGCAGCTCGACCGGCCGGACCCCGTCCAGCCCGCAGTGACTCCGCTCGTGACCGTGTCACCGACGCGGGGCCACGTCGAACCGGCAGACGTTCCGCCGCCTGCCATGACGCTGGCGAACGGACGCGGAGGATTTGTCGACAACGCGCGCTCCTACGCCATCGTCCTCGACGGTGCCGAGACGACGCCCATGCCGTGGGTCAACGTCATCGCGAACGCTGACTTCGGCACCATCGTCACCGAATCCGGCTCGGCGCATCCGTGGTCGGGAAACAGCCGCGAGAACCGGCTCACGCCGTTCGCGAACGACCCCGTCAGCGATCCGACGGCCGAGGCGATCTTCGTCCGCGACGACGATTCGGGCGATGCGTGGACGCCGACACCGGGGCCACGCGCGCCCGGATCGGCGACGGGCCGCTGCCTCATCCGCCATACGGCGGGGCACACACGCTTCGTACGGGCGGCGCACGGAATCGGCCATCGCACGGATGTCTTCGTCCACCCGAACGACCCCGTGAAGTTCTCCCTGCTGACCCTCGCCAACCACGGCACGACGGCGAGGAGGCTGAGCGTCTTCGCCTACAACGAGTGGGCGCTCGGCCCGCCACGCGACGGACAGCACCTGCATGTCGTGACGCAGATCGACCCGCAGAGCGGGGCGGTATTCGCGACGAACACGTACAACCAGGAGTTCGGACGGCACGTGGCGTTCGCCCACGCGAGTGAGCCGCCGGCCTCGGTGACGGGAGATCGTGCGGCGTTCGTCGGCCGCAACGGCCACTTGTCCGAGCCCGCCGCCCTGCGTCACCAGAGCCTTTCGGGCCGGGTTGGCGGCGGATTGGACCCGTGCGCCGCGATCCACGTGCGCGTCGTGCTTGCGCCCGGCGAGACCCTCCGGGTGGTCTTCCTGCTGGGAGAGGGGACCGACCGCGATCATGCACGGCACCTGATCGAACGCCACGGCCACGTGACCGGCGCGGTGGACGCGCTCGCCGAGGTCCAGGCGGCCTGGGATCGTACGCTTGGGGCAGTCCAGGTCAGGACCCCTGACGATTCCCTGGATGCCTTGCTGAATCGGTGGCTGCTCTACCAGACCGTGAGCTGCCGGTTGTGGACGCGGGCCGGCTACTACCAGCCGGGTGGGGCATTCGGGTTCCGGGACCAGTTGCAGGACGTCATGGCGCTGTCGTTCACGCGGCCGGATCTTGCCCGGAAGCACCTGCTTCGCTCGGCGGGCCGGCAGTTCGTTGAGGGCGATGTACAACACTGGTGGCACGAGCCCGCCGGCCGCGGTCTCCGCTCGCGCTGCTCCGACGACCTGCTCTGGCTGCCCTACGCGGTCGCTGAGTACGTTCGAGCGACCGGCGATGCGGATGTCCTCGAGACGCGCGTGCCCTATCTGAAGGCGCCGCCACTCGGCCCGGACGAGCACGATTCGTATGGAACGCCGGTCGAGTCCGCCGAGGACGGCACGTTGTTCGACCATTGCCTGCGCGCCATCGAGCGCGGCAACACCGCGGGCGCACACGGGCTGCCGCTCTTTGGCGGCGGCGACTGGAACGACGGCATGAACCGCGTGGGCCAGGCGGGACGCGGCGAGAGCACCTGGCTGGGCTTCTTTCTGCATGGGGTCCTCGCGGAGTTCGCGGAGCTGTGCGACGCGCGCCAGGATCCCGCGCGGGCCACGCGTTATCGCGAGGACGCGCGCCGCCTCGCCGCACATCTCGAGCAGACCTGGGACGGCGAGTGGTACCGCCGTGGCTATTACGACGACGGCACGCCGTTGGGGTCGGCGCAGAACGACGAGTGCAAGATCGATTCGATTGCCCAGACGTGGGCGGTGCTGTCGGGCGCCGTGCCTCGCCAGTTCGCCGAGCGCGCGATGGATGCCGTCCGCACGGCGCTCATCGCACGGCGGGCGCAACTGCTCCTCCTGCTCGACCCGCCGTTCAACACGTCGGCGCAGGAACCCGGGTACATCAAGGGCTATCCGCCGGGCATCCGAGAGAATGGCGGGCAGTACACCCACGCGGCGGTGTGGATCGTGATGGCGCTGGCGCGGCTGGGCAGCGGCGACGAAGCCACGGAGCTCTTTCACCTGCTCAACCCGATCAACCATGCGCGCACGGCCGCCGATGTCGACCGCTACAAACTCGAGCCGTACGTGATGGCCGGTGACGTCTACGCCCGGCCTCCGCATGCGGGACGCGGCGGATGGAGCTGGTACACAGGGGCGGCCGGGTGGATGTACAGGGCCGGCCTCGAGAGCATCCTCGGATTGAGGCGGCGCGGCGACACGTTCAGTGTCGACCCGTGCATCCCGTCCTCGTGGCCGGAGTACGAGATTCGGTGGGGCTTCCAGTCCACGCGATACACGATCGCTGTCTCGAATCCCGACCATCAGTGCCGGGGCGTGCTCAGCGCGACGCTCGACGGCGTCGTGACGAATGCGGCCGCGATTCCGCTCGTCGATGACGGCCGCGCCCACGAAGTGCGGATCCGCCTCGGAACGGCGTCTGAAGACCCGGCATCGACCTCGCCGTAAGAGGAAGAAAGTCCCGTCACACCGAAGGACCGACCCATGAGCCACCTGATCAACAAGCAAGTCCTGCTGGCGTCGCGCCCCGTCACCGAGCCCACACTCGACAACTTCACGCTGGTCGAGAAACCCGTGCCTGACCCGGCCGACGGCCAGGTCCTGGTACGCCACCATTACCTCAGCCTGGATCCGTACATGCGCGGCCGCATGAGCGCGGGCAAGAGCTACGCCTACCCCCAGCCGCTGAACGAGGTCATGGTCGGCGGCACGGCCGGCGAAGTGGTGGCATCGAAGAACCGCGACTACGAGGTGGGTGACCAGGTCGTGGGCATGGGCGGCTGGCAGGAGTACCAGCTGGTCGAGGCGGACGCGCCCCATGCCCTGCGGAAGGTGGACACCGCCAGGATTCCCCTGTCGGCCTACCTCGGCCCCGTGGGAATGCCGGGTGTCACCGCCTGGTATGGCCTGCTCAAGATCATCGCGCCGAAGGCCGGTGAGACCGTGGTGATCAGCGCCGCCAGTGGCGCCGTCGGCAGCGTCGTGGGCCAGTTGGCCACCGCACGCGGCGTGCGCGCGGTGGGCATCGCAGGCGGCCCGGACAAGTGCCACTACGTCGTCGGTCATCTCGGCTTCGACGCGTGCATCGACTACAAAACCCACGCCGACGCCAGGTCGCTCGCCAAAGCGCTAAGCCGCGAGTGTCCCGCCGGCATCGACGGCTGCTTCGAGAACGTCGGCGGCATGGTTCTCGATGCCGTGATGCAGCGCGCCAACGCGTTCAGCCGCGTCGCGATGTGCGGGATGATCAGCGGCTACAACGGTGCGCCAATCCCGATGGCCGCGCCGCAACTGGTCCTACTGAACCGCATGCGCGTCGAGGGCTTCATCGTCGGCGAGCACATGGATGTGTGGCCTGACGCGCTTCGGGAGTTGAGTGAGCGCGTCGCGAGCGGTACGCTCAAGTACCGCGAGACGATTGCGCAGGGCCTCGAGGCGGCGCCGGAGGCCTTCCTCGGCCTGCTGAAGGGCCGCAACTTCGGCAAGCAGCTCGTCAAGCTGGTCTGAACACGTTGGCGAGGCGCCCGGTGTCTGGAAGCGCCTGCCCGAACCGTCAGCGCCGCCCTGCGGCGGCTCGCCTGGCAGACGCAGGGACGCTACGGCAGATTCGGGGCCTGAATGCGATAGGCCACATCGTCGCCGCCGAGGGTGGCGCTCTGTGCGTCCTGATGCATCGGGGTGTCTATCCTGCCGTTCGGGCCCGCCGAAAGCACCCAGACCGCTTCAGAAGGCCGGCGGCGTTCCTGCCTGCCATTTGGGCCTTCCAGCAGGCCCACGTTGACGAAATACCGGTGATTCCAGGGGTCGGGGCCCAGGTCGCCGGGTGACAGGTACGGGCCGTACCACCCCTGCGTGGCCCCAGGCGTCAGCAGCGGGTATTCCGGACGATTGGCCACCAGCTGGTTCATCAGTTCGTCGGCAGCCGCGGTCGTCCAGCCGCCGGGCGCGGACTCTTCCGGCGCCCGACCAGGGCCTGCCAGCACCATCACGGACGATGCCCCCGGGGTGTGCGAGTCGACGGCCCGGAACCAGCGGGGCGGCGTGCCGCTGTCGGTCTGGAACCGGATGATGGCAGACCCGATCAGGATACAGTGGCTGCGCGCTTCGTCGATTTGGCGGACATCCGGACCCTCTCCGAGCGACGGCACCAGGATCAGCGCCACGATCATGAGCGCCGCCAGCGCCACGATCACGTCGATGAACGTGACGGGCCGCCGCCACCCCGTCGGGTGCGGCGGCCTCGCAGGGCGAGAGGACGGATGCGGAATCGGCGTGAGCGCCATGACGGGCACCGCGGCAGCGACCGCGCTTATCGCGACCCGCCCGAGATCACATAGACGAAATCGTCGCCGCCTCGAATCAGACCGCCGGCGTAGTTCGCGTCACCGTTCCAGGCGAAGTTGCCAGGTGCGTACTGGTAGCCCGCCGATGCAAACGGCGTCTCAACGTAACCGTTGCGGCCTGCCGACAGGCAGAAGGTGTTGGAGGCCCAGCCCGTGAATCCCTCGGCCCAGG
>JAPKZP010000720.1 GCA_026393735.1 Acidobacteriota bacterium | reverse complement strand
GTGGCACGAGTCGCAGGCGCGTCGACGAACTTCGAGCTGCGCGGGACGGGCGACGCGGTGAAAGCCGCAAAACGCGGTTCGATTTTGTCCGTCAAGCACTTTCGGAAGGACTTCGGCGTGTCGAAGCCGGTGCGTGCGTGGACGGCGCGGTCGAATTCCTCGAACGAGATGGGCCTTGTCCGTTCCTGCAGCCAGTCGAGCTGGCGCCGGAAATCGGCAAGCGAGAGCGCGCGAATGCCTGGCCCGGAGCCGGCGTGCCCGTCCCGCACGTAGTGATAGAACACGATCCAACACGGATGTTGACCCATCAATCCGCCAGCGTCCGCAGGTCCAGGACAGCGTCCCGGCGTGTCTTGTCTGCGAGATACTCGGAGATCATCCCCGTGCGGAAGTTCTCGTAGAGCCGGTGCACCGCATCGGCGCTGAAGTGCTTGCGGTAGTACAGCCGGCCGCCTCCCGTCTGGGGAACCGAAGCCACTCCTCCCCTGGCGTAGCGGACAGCCGCACGCGCAAGCGTGTCGGCTGCCGCGATAATCGCCTTGTTCCCAACATCGTGCGGGCCGTCGTCGGGCGCAATCTGCGGCCGGACGTGGGCGATGATCGGCCCCGTGTCGATGCCCGCGTCGAGGTAGTGGATGGTCGCGCCGACGTACTCGGGTTCCCGGTTCACGAGCGGCCAGAAGTTGGTCCCGGCACCGCGGTAGTAGGGCGAGAGCCCAAGGTGAAGGTTGATGATACGGCCGCCGAACCTGGCGATGATCGGGGGCTTCAGGATGCCTGTCCCGAACACCAGGACGACGTCCGGCTGGAGCCGTGCCATGGCGTCAACGTGCTCGGGATCGTTCACGCCGCCCGGCCCCACCTTGCGAAGGAGGGCCTGCGCCTGGACCTCCCAGTCCCGGCAACCAGCAAAGAACGCGTCCTCGGATCGGTCGCGCGCCGCGAAGTGCGCGGCAATTGCGGCATGTTCGTCCGCCGTTGAACCGTAACGCTGAGGCTCGAACGACTTCGCTTCGCACCAGACGCCTTGTAGATCCACGTCCTCGGACACTCGCCGCGCCACGGAGAGGTGCCGGAGAAACGTGCTCGTCAGGAGAATGGCGCGTGGACGCATGGCCGTGATGCTGAAATTGCCGTGCTAGCTCTTGTTCGCCAGCCGCTGGAGGTCCTTGAGGCGGCGCTTCTCGCGCAGCCATTCCGCCTTTTTGCGGGCGCGCTGCTCTTTCTCAACGAGACGGTCGCCATCCCTCACGCGGCGCCGTTCGCGCAGCACGTCCTGCTTGGCGCGTATCCGCTCATCCTTGGCAGTTGCCCGCTTTTCCAGCGTGTTGATTCGGCCGAGACGGTCCGCCTCGAGCCGGCGCTCACGCTCTCGCAAATCCTCGGCCTCGTGCGGTGACAGCAGCAATGACGTCGAATCGGGAGCATCCAGCCAGGCCATCAGCCAGCGCAAGAGGCGCTGGCCCGACGAAGACAGGATTGGGGCGCCAGCCGGCCGCGCGCGGCCCAGCCCGGCCACCTGCTCGATGGCGTGAACGATCTGTGTCGTCGCCTC
>JAPKZP010000238.1 GCA_026393735.1 Acidobacteriota bacterium | reverse complement strand
TTCGTCCGGCGCCACGAGGGTGATGGCCATGCCTGCCGCTTCGGCGCGCCCGGTGCGGCGCCGGCGCTCGCGAGCACCTGCAAGTGGTGCCAGTCCATGGCCGTCGCCCCGGGGACCGCCGTGTCGCCGGCGAACTGCGCGAACGTGCTCGCCAGGAGCTGGACGTCGCTGGCCGCTTTGACCTGGCGAGCGTCATTGACGTAGTCACCAATCACCGGGGACGTGACCGCGCTGAGGACCGAGAGGACCATCAGCATGATCGTGACATCCGCCAGAGACATGCCGCGTTCGGAAGCCAGGTGTGGGCGCATGGGTCGCATGCCAGTCATGACGACCGGGAGAGAGCAACCAGCCTGCCAGCTTCGCGCAGCCGGCCGGGGATCGTTCCGATCCCGCGGAATGTCAGGGAAAACCGCGCCAGGCCCGAGCGGCCCGCCGGCAGCGGCGCCGCCATCCGGGCTCGCCGGGATCACACTTTTGTGCGCGGTGTGACAGGAACGAACGGCAGGGCCGCTAGCGGCTGGAGTTTTCGGCGGTGTCGGGCCGTTCGATCCGGATCGCGATCGACTGCTCGATCGACTGCAGCGTCCGAAGTTCGTCCGGCGCCACGAGGGTGATGGCCATGCCTGCCGCTTCGGCGCGCCCGGTGCGGCCGACGCGGTGCACGTAGCTGTCGGCGCTGTGCGGCATGTCGTAGTTGATGACGTGCGCGATGCCGTCGATGTCGAGGCCGCGGGCCGCGATGTCGGTCGCGACGAGCGCCGTGTGGCGTCCCGACCGGAATCCTTCGACCGCCGCCATCCGATCCTTCTGCGTCCGGTCCGCATGCAGCGCCGCGCACCGGATGCCTCGCGACGCGAGACTGGTGGCCAGCCGGTCGGCCGATCGCTTCGTCCTCACGAAGATGAGCGCCGTGTCGTGCGATCGGCGCAGGAACTTCGTCAGCCACTCGACCTTTTCACCGCTCGGCATGACGTGCGCGACGTGCGAGATCGTCGTCGCCGGGCCGCCGGCCCGGCCGATCTGGATGAACCGCGGCTGGCGCATGACCTGCTCGGCCAGCTTGACGACATCCGACGAGGTCGTGGCCGAGAAGAGGAGCGTCTGACGTTCCGGCGGCAGCGACCCGACGATCTTGCGCACGTCGGGCCAGAAGCCCATGTCGAGCATGCGGTCGGCCTCGTCGAGGACCAGGACCTCGACCTTGCTGAAGTCGACGATCCCGCAGCTCATATGATCCAGCAGGCGTCCGGGCGTGGCGACGACCACGTCGGGACACGCGCGCAGCGCCCGGGCCTGGATGTCGCCGTCGACGCCGCCGTAGACCGCGACGCCCGTCAGCGTGGTGTGATACGAGAACCCGGTAAAGTCGTCTTCGATCTGCACGGCGAGTTCACGCGTGGGCGCCAGCACCAGCACGCGGATCACGCCGGTCGACGGCGTCGCGAGCAGCCGCTGCATGATGGGCAGGAGGAACGCCGCCGTCTTGCCGGTGCCCGTTTCCGCGCAGGCAATCAGGTCCGAGCCGGCGAACACCGCCGGGAAGACCGCGCTCTGCACGGGCGTCGTGCGCACGAACCCGCGATCCGCGACTCCTGACCGGAGACGGGAATCCAGCTCGAGGGACGCGAACTCGATGGGCGTGGCGTCGTGCGCCGCGATCTCGAACGGGACGTCGGGCGGCTTGGTGATGGGTGCGATGGGCCGGCTCGGACCGCGGCGGCCCGACCGTTGTGGACGTCGTGAAGATGGAGCAGCGTGCTTGGTTGTCAAAGTCTGGCGTGTCCGGGCCGTGCGCGGTGCGTCTGATGCGGACCGATCGCAGGGATCGTTCTCCCTCCTCTCCATTATGTCACGGAACGGCGGCCGGCTGCCTCCGGACCAGCCCGCAGGGTCGTTCCGTGGCCACTTTCCGGCCTTTACCGGGCCGCTTCCTCGTCGTCCATGCCCGGCGAGACCTGCTTGCTCTTCCAGACCGCCCAGCCGATGGCCGCCGCGCAGACGATCACGACCAGGCCGCCGATCAGTCGGGCCGAGGAGGCATCGGCGGCGTTCAACACCTTCGGCGCGGCCAGGTTGTAGTGCAGGACGAGCCCCAGCGCCAGCAGCGACACCATGTTCATGACCTTGATGAGCGGGTTGATGGCCGGCCCCGCCGTGTCCTTCAGCGGGTCGCCCACCGTGTCGCCCGTGACCGCGGCCTTGTGCGCCTCCGATCCCTTGCCGCCGTAGATGCCGTCTTCAATCAGCTTCTTGGCGTTGTCCCAGGCGCCGCCCGCGTTCGACATGAAGACGGCGAGCAGCTGCCCGGTCAGGATCGTGCCCGCGAGGAACCCGCCGAGGGCGTACGGCCCGAGCAGGAAGCCCACGAGGATTGGCGTGCCGATGGCCAGGAATCCAGGGCCGATGAGTTCCTTCTGAGCGGTCGCCGTGCAGATGTCCACGACGCGGCCGTAGTCCGGCTTCTTGGTTCCCTGCCAGATCTCCATGTCGCGGAACTGCGCGCGGCATTCCTTCACGATGTAGAACGCCGCGCGGCTCACGGCCCGCAGCAGCATGCTCGAGAAGAGGAACGGCACGGCCCCGCCCAGGAGGAACCCGACGAACACGACGGGCTCGGCGACGGTGAGGCGGCCGGCCTCCGCGGCAAACTGCGCCACGGTCATCTGGCTGATCCGGTCCTCGCTGCCGACGGCGATCACCGCGATGAAGCTCGAGAACAGCGACACGGCCGCAATCACCGCCGACCCGATGGCGATGCCCTTCGTCTCGGCCTTGGTCGTGTTGCCCACCGCGTCGAGGTCGGCCAGGATCTGCCGCGCCCGGCGGTAGCTGCCCTTGCGCTCGGCTTCCATGGCCACCGGGTCGTAGCCCATCTCGCCGATGCCGTTGGCGTTGTCGGCGACAGGGCCGAAGACGTCCATCGAGATGGTGTTGCCGGTCAGCGTCAGCATGCCGATGCCGGTCATGGCCACGCCGTAGGCGATGAACATCGGCGGCGTGCCCGTGTAGCACATCACCGACAGCAGGATCGCGCTGCCGATCACGATGATCGCGGCCACCGTGCTCTCGTAGCCGAGCGCGATGCCCTCGATGATGTTCGTGGCGTGACCGGTCGTGCACGCCTTGGTCAGGGCCTTCACCGGCGCGTGCGCCGTATGCGTGTAGTAGCTCGTCACCTTGTTCAGGGCGACCGCGAGAAATACGCCGATCAGGCACGTGAGCGCCGGCCGGAGGTCGAGCCCCGCCAGCCCCGCGCTGGCCCAGAACGGCAACAGCGCCGGGTCGCCGCCCGGGAAGCCCGCCACCGCCGTCGGGTTGTCCGCCAGGTACGGCCCGTCGAACCGGAGGTAGGCGAAGGCCACGGCGAAGAAGCCGACGATGCTGATGACCGACCCGATCCAGAAGCCGCGGTGCACCGTCTTGAGCGCCGTATCCGACGTGTCGTCGGCGCCGGCCTTGACGCTGTACGTGCTGATGATCGACCCGAGGACGCCGATGCCGCGGACGAGCAGGGGGAAGATGACGCCCTTGTGCCCGAAGCTCGCCATGCCCAGGATCATCGCCGCGACGATCGTGACCTCGTAGCTCTCGAAGATGTCCGCCGCCATGCCCGCGCAGTCGCCCACGTTGTCGCCCACGTTGTCGGCGATCGTGGCCGCGTTGCGCGCGTCGTCTTCCGGGATGTCCTTCTCGATCTTGCCGACCAGGTCGGCCCCGACGTCCGCCGCCTTGGTGTAGATGCCGCCGCCTACGCGCATGAAGAGCGCGAGCAGCGTGCCGCCGAACCCGAACCCGAGCAGCGCTTCGTACGCCTGGACGCCGTAGATCAGGAAGATCACCGTGCCGCCGAGCAGGCCGAGGCCGTCCGTCAGCATGCCCGTGACCGTGCCCGTGCGGTACCCGAGCTGCATGGCTTCGCCGTAGCTGCGGACTGCTGCGGCGGCGACGCGCAGGTTGCCGGTCGTCGCCAGGCGCATGCCGACGAAGCCGACCGTCCAGCTGAAGAGCGCGCCCACCAGGAAGGCTCCCGCGCGTCCCCATCGGAACGCCGATTCGCTGCCCGTGTAGGTCAGCGCAAGCAGGAGCGTGATGAGCACGATGAGCGGAGCGATCCGGCGGAACTGCGCGGCGAGGTACGAATTGGCGCCTTCGCGGACGGCGGCGGCGACGTCCTGCATCTTCTTCGTGCCCTGATCGGCGCGCGTCACCTGGCGGGCCAGCCCCCAGGCGTAGAAGAGGCTGGCGACCGCGACGACGAGGACCAGCAGCAGGGATGCGAGCTCGACCGGGCTGAAGCGCGGGTCGCTGAACGGCGCGAAGAAGCGGAACGTCTCCCCCGCGCCCTCGGCGGTGGTCACGGCGGACTCGAGCGCGGCGGCGGCCGGCTGCCAGAAGAGGGCCGCGCCGAAACCGACGAGCGCGATCGAAGGCCACCAGGAACGGAGACGGGACAGGGCAGGCACACGAAGACGGCTCACGACTCCACTGCTTTCCGGGGGTTCACAGGGGGCAGATCTTCTCTACCGCGCTGCTCTACTGCGCGGACGCCGAATGCCACCACTTCGCATGGCGGATCTCGAGTTCATCGAGCGCCGGGAACGGGTAGAACTTCATGCCGGTCTGGTCGCCGAGGAAGAACCCGCGGCGGACGGCCCGGAAGAACCCCCGCGTGCGCGGCGTGCGGGAGACGGTCTTCGTCGTCTTGCTGCCAGGCACCGCCTGCGCGAGTTCCTTCAGACAGTCCTCGATATGCAACGGATCGGTATA
>JAPKZP010000521.1 GCA_026393735.1 Acidobacteriota bacterium | reverse complement strand
GAGGCGACAGGCCAGGTCTACCGGGGCGACCAGAGCAGCGTGTTTCACGGGAGCCAGGCGAGCGATCTCAACTACCTGGCCCGGCTGCGGGCCTATCAGGACGTCAGCGAGTCGACCAATCTCGACGTCGGCACGTCCTATTCCTACGGGCACAACGACGCGGGCGTCACGGACGGCGCGGATATCGGGCGTTTCACCACGCAACTCTTCGGCGTGGACGCCACGGTGCGATACAAGCCGCTGCGTCGATCGATCTACCGGTCGTTCGTCGGCCGTACGGAACTCGTGTGGAGCCGCCGCGACCAGTTCGACGGGTCGCAGCGGGCATTCGGCTACTACGTCTCCGGCGACTACCAGTTCGCGCGCCGCTGGTACGCGGGTGTGCGGTACGATCGATCCGACCGCGCCGACCAGGCCACGGTCCTCGATACCGGGATGGCCGCCGTGCTGACGTTCTGGCCGAGCGAGTTCAGCCAGTTGCGGGGAATGTACCGCCGCACGCGCTACGCGCAGAGCCAGACGGCGAACGAGTTCCTGTTCCAGGTGCAGTTTGCGATTGGCGCGCACGGCGCGCATCCATTCTAGGCGAAAGAGCGCGATTCGGGGTCGTCGGATGCGGGTGGCCGAGGTGCTTCCCTTCTGCCCGCAGGCAAGTCACCGAAGCTCAGCCGAGGACAGAAGGGAACACCTCGGACAGGACCCGCAGCCGGCGTGCGGATGATCGGGAATCGCCCGTTTTCTGATTAGGCGAAGACAAAGGCCCAAGACATGAAGTTCCGAGTGCTGCTCATCGTACTGCTCACGGCGCTGGCGGTCCCCCGGGGGGCGCTCGCGGCCGACACCCGTCTCACGGTCATGACGACCACCGAGGACCTGGCTTCGCTCGCGCGCGAGGTGGGCGGCGATCGCATCGTCGTGGAGTCGATCGCCCGCGGGTATCAGGACCCGCACTTCGTTGAAGCCAAGCCCAGCTTCATCCTGAAGCTGCAGAAGGCGGACCTGCTGATCGTGGTGGGGCGCGAACTCGAGATCGGGTGGTTGCCGCCGCTCATCCAGCAGAGCCGGAACGCCAGGATCCAGGTGGGGGCCGAAGGGTATCTCGACGCGTCGCAGGGCGTGCGTATCCTGGAAATCCCGACGGGCCAGATCACTCGCGCGATGGGCGACGTGCACCCGCAGGGGAATCCGCACTACTGGCTCGATCCGGAAAACGGTCGCGTCATCGCGAAGTCCATCTGCGACAGACTCTCGCAGTTCAGGCCCGCCGACCGAGCGTATTTCGAGCAGCGGCTCGCGGCGTTCAGCGCCCGCCTGACGGATGCGGTGAAGAAGTGGACAGCGCAGATGGCGCCCTATAAGGGGACCAAGGTGGTGACGTACCATCGGTCGTTCCCGAACTTCGCGGACCGGTTCGGCCTCGACATCATCGGATACGTCGAACCGCGGCCGGGCATCCCGCCGAGCCCGAGCCACACGCTCGATCTCATCCAGGAGATGAAGCGGCAGAACGCGAAGCTGATTCTCGTCGAGCCGTACTTCGATCTGAAGACGCCCGAGTCGATTGCCCGGGCGGTTGGCGGGCAGGTGCTGGTCGTGCCGCCGTCGGTCGGCGGCGTCAAGGAGGCCACCGACGTGTTCGGCCTGTTCGATTTCGCCGTCACGCTCATCACCAACGCGCTCAAGTCGTCGACCGGGAAGTAGGCCACGCATGGACTGGACGATCATCGACTTCCTCGCGGCCCCGTTCGCGGCCAGCCTCATCCTGACCGGGATTCACGCCTACCTCGGCGTGCACGTCGTCGAGCGCGGCGTGATCTTCGTGGACCTGTCGCTCGCGCAGATTGCCGCGCTGGGCGCCACGCTGGCCCTCGTCGTCGAGGCGGCCGGTCACGGGGAGCACTCGAACCTCGTCTATTGGATGAGCCTCGGGTTCACCATGATCGGGGCCGCCGTGTTCGCCACGGTGCGGACACGCCGATCGCGGATTCCGCAGGAAGCCATCATCGGCATCTCCTACGCCGTCGCATCAGCGGCGTCGATTCTGGCGATGAGTAAGGCGCCGTCCGAGAGCGAGCATCTGATCGGCATGCTCGTCGGCAACATCCTCGCCGTGTCGTGGGACGAGGTGTTCAAGACCGCCGCCCTTTACTCCGCGGTCGGGGTGTTTCATTTCATCTTCAGGAAGCAGTTCCTGGCGATCTCGGTCAATCATAACCACCCGGAGAAGACCGGGCTGAACGTGCGCTGGTGGGACTTCCTCTTCTACGCCTCGTTCGGCTTCGTCGTCACCTCGTCGGTGTCGATCGCGGGCGTGCTGCTCGTGTTCTGCTACCTGATCGTGCCGTCGGTGGCCGCCATGATGTACGCCGAGCGGATCGGCAGGCGCCTCGCCATCGGCTGGACGATGGGGACGATCGTGTCGGCGGTTGGCGTCTACCTCTCGCTGAAGCTGGACTTGCCGACGGGGGCGACCATCGTCTGCACGTTCGGGGTCGTCCTGTTGCTGATGGCGGCGGCCCGCCCGTTCCTGGTGCGCCGAGCGGCTTAGAAGGGGGTCGGGAGGTCATCTCGAAGACACCTCCCGACCGCTGTTGCGTTGGCTGGAGCGCCTCATTCGGGCAGGGACGGGGCCCTGCCCCTACGGGGACAGGGGCAATCGCGGCGTAGGGGCGGACCCCTGTGTCCGCCCGGCGGCTGACGCCTCTCCTCGTCCTTACTGCGGGATCACCACCACCGAAAACGTCTGGGTCGGGCCGATCGGCGTGACTTTGTCGCCGGCGAGCGTGCCGATGGTTGCGCGGTAACGGCCGGCCGCAACCGGCGGCGCTCCGCCGAATCCGCCTCGCCCGCCACCCGCCTGACCGCCACGGCCGCCCTCCGGCGGCGCTCCGGCGGGCGTGGCCGGCGGATCGCCGCGCAGGTTCCACGCGATGCGGCGCAGGCCCGGGGTCTTCTCGAGGTCGAGGCGGCGCACCTGCTTGCCGGCGTCATCCGTGATCGTGAGCACCAGCCTGGCGTCGGCTGCCGGCGCCTTCGTCACGTTGTAGGTGAAGACCGCGCCGAACGGCGGATTCGGCGCCGTCCAGTTGCCGCCCATCGCGCCGATGCCGGCCGTACCGGCGGGCGCCATGCCCAGCAGGTTGTAGAAGTACGCGTCGCGTAACGGCAGCAGGCGCGCGTCCTCCCCCAGCGTCTGGGGTGTAATCTCGCGCAGCGCGCTGTAGTCGTCGAGCACGTAGAACCCCCGCCCGAACGTGGCGAGCACGAGGTCGTTCTCGCGGCGCTGGACGGTCATGTCCCGCACCTGGATGACGGGCATGCCGCCCTTCATCTGGGTCCAGCGCGTTCCGCCGTCCACCGAGATGAACAGTCCGAATTCCGTCCCGGCGAACAGCAGGTCGCCGTTCAGGTGGTCCTGGATGACGGACCACACGTCGTGCCGGTCAGGCAGGTTGCCGGTGATATTCGTCCAGGTCCGCCCGCGGTCGGCACTCTTCACGATGTACGGCTTGTAGTCGCCGCGCTGCCAGTTGTTCAGCGTGGCGAACACGACGTTGGCGTCGCGCAAAGACGCGAACACGTCGGTGACGTACGTCCACTGCGGCACGCCGGGGAATTGTTCGACTTTCCGCCAGCCCTTCCCGCCGTCCTCCGTGACCTGCACCAGGCCATCGTCGGTGCCGACGTAGATCAGCCCTTCGAGCAGCGGCGATTCGTCGATCGCCACCACATTGCTCAGGGCCG
>JAPKZP010000353.1 GCA_026393735.1 Acidobacteriota bacterium | reverse complement strand
CGCTGCCGCCGGAACTGGCGCAGCTCAAGGCTCTCACGAGCCTCGACCTTCAGCAGAACGCGCTCGGCGAGCTGCCGGCAGTCGTGTGCCGGCTCACCAGCCTCACGTCGCTGGACCTCAAGGGCAACAGCGAGCTGGCGTCGCTGCCCGCGTGCATCGGTGACCTCGCGGCGCTGGAGTTCCTCGGGCTGGCGTTCACGTTCGAGCTGCGCGCGCTGCCGCCGGAGGTCACGAAGCTCACCAGGCTCAAAGAGATCTCGGCCCTGGAGTCGGGTTTCGTGAAGACCTCCCAGCTGGAGGCTCTCCGCGCGGCCATGCCGACGACGCGCATTACCGGCCGCGAGGAAGGACAGCTCCTCGATCAGATGCAGAAGATGGAGGCCGAAGGCGATCGGATCCAGAAGGAAGAGGACGCGGCGCGGCGCAAGCGCCTGCGCGTTCGCTGAACGGCCCCGGCCGACTCAGGCGGCTGGGCGCGCAGCGGCCAGGTAGAAGCCGAGGACCTTGTACGACACGCCTTGCGCGGTCAGGGTGGACAGGGCGCGCGCGACGTCGTCGTTTGCCGGGTCGCCCTCGAAATCGATCAGGAAGGTGTACTGCCCGCCACGGCCCCGGTTCGGGCGCGATTCGATCCGGGACAGGTTGACGCGGTGATCGGCAAAAGCGGCGAGCGCCTGGGCCAGCGCGCCCGACCGGTCCTCCGTCGTCAGCACGAGCGATCCCTTGTCGGCGCGCCCCGTGTGCAGCTGCCGGGAAAGCACGACAAAGCGCGTTTCGTTGCCAGCGTCGTCGGCAATGTCCTCGGCAATCACCGACAACCCGTAGAGGCGCGCGGAGAGCGGGCTCGCAATCACGCCGGCCCCGCGGCGGCCCTCGAACATCAGCCATCGCGCGGCGCCGGCCGTGTCGTAGAACGGCTGCGCCTCGAGGCCGCGATGCGCGAGGAAGCGCCGGCACTGCGCCAGCGCCTGCGGGTGCGAGCGCACCGTCCGGATCTCGTCCAGGGCCGTGCCAGGCAGGGCGAGCAGGCACTGGCGCACGGGCACCCGCACTTCGCCGACGATCGACAGCGGCGTGCCGATCAGCAGGTCGCTGACCTCGACGACCGATCCTCCCAGCGTGTTCTCGACCGGCACGATCCCGCGGTCGAAGGAGCCGGCGCCGACGCCGTCGAAGACGTCAGCGAAAGTGCGGCACGGGACCGGCACGAGGTTGGCGTCCCACTGCTCGAGCGCCATCTCGCTCCAGGCGCCGTGCTCGCCCTGAAACCCGCCGAACCGCGGGCGCCGGGCCTGCAGTCGCTTGCCCTCCTCGATGATCGCGCGGTAGAGGTCGGTGACGAACTCGGCGCTCAACAGGCCGTAGGCCGCGGCCCGGACGTTGCTCAGCACTTCTGCTTCGCGGCCGGCGTCGGTCACGGCGGGCTTGAGGCGGGCCGTCCGCAGGGCGAACTCGATGCGCTGGTCGAGCAGGCGCAGCAGCTTGCGGTCGGTGTCGTCGATCTGCGCGCGCAGGTCCGACAGGAGCGCCTGGGCGGGATCCGGGTCACGGGCCTGGTCGTTCGGGTCCATGCCCACCACGATACCGCCTGCCGGGCCGGTCGAAGCCATTCATGTTGTTAATGATTATGTAAGTATTATCACATTCAGTAATTGTCTGAATTCGGCTATAAGTTGGGCATGCCCTTGCCCCCTGCCGTCCGCCGCAGCGCCGCGCTCACCCAGGGCGCACACCGTGCTCCGGCACGGGCCATGCTGAAGGCCGTCGGCTTCTCCGACGAGGACCTCCGGCGGCCGCTCATCGGCGTGGCCAACACGTGGACCGAGATCGGGCCGTGCAACTATCACTTGAAGGCCCTCGCGGCCGCCGTCAAGGCCGGGATTCGCGACGCCGGCGGGACGCCCCTCGAGTTCAACACCGTCTCGATTTCCGACGGCATCACGATGGGCACGGCGGGCATGAAGACCTCGCTCGTCAGCCGCGAGGTGATCGCGGACTCCATCGAGCTCGTGTCGCGCGGCAACCTGTTCGACGGCCTGGTCGTCCTGGTGGGATGCGACAAGACCATCCCTGGCGCGGTCATGGCCCTCGCCCGCCTGGACATCCCGGGCACGGTCGTCTACGGCGGCTCGATCGCGCCGGGGACGTGGAACGGCAAGGACGTCACCATCCAGGACGTCTTCGAAGCGGTGGGCGCGCATGCCGCTGGCCGCCTCAGCGACGGCCAGCTGAAGACGCTCGAAGACAGCGCCTGTCCCGGTGCCGGTGCGTGCGGCGGCCAGTTCACGGCCAACACGATGGCTGCGGTGTGCGAATTCCTCGGGATCTCGGCCATGGGCAGCGGCAGCGTACCGGCGGTCGATCCTGCGAAGGAAGACGTCTGCTCGCGCATCGGGCGCCTAGTCATGGATCTCGTGCGCGACGACCTGCGGCCGAGCCGCATCGTGACGCGGCCGGCCATCGAGAACGCCATCGCCGGCGTGATGGCCACGGGCGGCTCCACCAACGCCGTCCTCCACCTGCTGGCCATTGCGCGGGAAGCCGGTGTCCCCCTCAGTATCGACGACTTCAATGCCATCAACGACCGCGTGCCGCTCATCGCGGATCTGAAGCCGGGCGGCCGTTTCGTCGCCAACGATCTGTATCGGGCTGGCGGTATCCCGCTCGTCGCGCGGCGGTTGCTCGAGGCCGGCCTGCTGCACGGCGATGCCATGACTGTCACCGGGCGGACGCTGGCAGAGGAGGCCGCCGCGGCGTCCGAGACACCCGGCCAGGAGGTCGTCCGGCCGCTGACCGATCCCATCAAGCCCACCGGCGGGCTGGTCATCCTCAAGGGCAATCTCGCACCCGAGGGCTGCGTTGTCAAAGTGGCCGGGTACACGCGCCTCGAGCACACGGGACCCGCGCGCGTCTTCGACAGCGAGGAAGCGGCGTTCGCCGCGGTGGATTGCGGGTCGATCCGGGCCGGCGATGTCGTCGTCATCCGCTACGAGGGCCCCGCGGGCGGACCGGGCATGCGGGAAATGCTCGCCGTGACGGCCGCGCTCGTGGGTGCGGGACTCGGCGACTCGGTGGCACTCCTGACCGACGGGCGCTTCTCCGGTGCGACGCGCGGGCTCATGGCCGGCCACGTCGCGCCCGAGGCCGCGCGGGGCGGCCCCATCGCGGCCATCCGGGACGGCGACCGCATCACGTTCGACATCGCGGCACGCGATCTGCACCTCCACATCCCGGACGACGAACTGCGCGCCCGGCTGACCGCGTGGGTGACGCCGGCCCCCGTCTTCACCACGGGCGTCATGGCGAAATACGCCCGCCTCGTGTCGTCGGCATCCGAAGGAGCGGTGACCGGATGACCCGCAAGGTCACACGTCCCGCGGCGCGACGACGTTCGACCGACCCGCTGACGGGTTCGCAGATCGTCTGGGAATGCCTCGTGCGCGAAGGCGTGACCCACGTCTTTGGGTATCCCGGCGGCGCCATCCTGCCGGTCTACGACGCCATGCCCGCCTATCCGGTACACCACGTGCTGGCGCGCCACGAACAGGGGGCGGTGCACATGGCCGACGGGTACGCGCGGGCGGCGGGCGGCGTCGGCGTCGCGATGGCCACGTCGGGCCCCGGCGCCACCAACATGGTGACCGGCATCGCCACCGCCATGATGGACTCCTCCCCCGTCGTGTGCATCACGGGCCAGGTGTCGAGCGCGCTCATCGGGTCGGACGCATTCCAGGAAACCGACATCACCGGCGTGACGCTGCCGATCACCAAGCACAACTACCTCGTGACCGACGTCGACGAGATCGCGCCGGTGCTGCGCGAGGCGTTCTACATCGCGCGCTCGGGCCGGCCGGGGCCCGTGCTGGTGGACATTGCGAAAGACGCGCAGCAGGGCAGCTGCCCGTTCGATTGGGACGCCGCGGAGCCGAAACCGCCGGGGTATCGGCCGGACCACCGGCCGCGCGCCGCCGAGCTGCGCCACGCCCTGGAGCTCATCAACGAGTCGAAGCGCCCGCTGATGCTCGTCGGCCACGGCGTCGTCCTCGGCCAGGCCGAGGCGCTCGTCCGGGCGTTCGCCGAACGCACGACGATCCCCGTGGCGATGACCCTGCTCGGCATCGGCGCGTTTCCGGCCTCGCACCCGTTGAATCTCGGCATGATGGGCATGCACGGCGAGGCCTGGGTGAACGAGGCGGTGCAGCAGGCCGACCTGCTGATCGCCCTGGGCATGCGGTTCGACGACCGCGTCACCGGCAGCCTCAGCACCTTCGCCCCCGGCGCCCGGAAGATTCACGTGGAAATCGATCCGGCGGAGGTCAATAAGAACGTTCCGGTCGACGTCGGGCTGATCGGCGACGTCCACAAGGTGCTCGGCGACCTGCTGCCAGGCGTGGTCCCGAACGACCACTCGGCCTGGCTCGCGCGCATCGACGAACTCCGGCAGTGCGCGACGGCGCGCGGCATCCAGAACTTCGCCGACGACGGGCGCCTCTACGCGGCCCACGCCATCCACGATCTCTGGAAGGCGACGGGCGGCGGCGCCCTGGTGGTGACCGATGTCGGCCAGCACCAGATGTGGGAGGCCCAGTACTACCGGCACGAGGCGCCGCGCTCGCTGATCACGTCGGGCGGTCTCGGCCCGATGGGGTTCGCCCTGCCGGCGGCCATCGGCGCGAAGCTCGCCCGCCCCGACGCGGATGTCTGGGCCGTGGTCGGCGACGGTGGCTTCCAGATGACGATGGCCGAGCTCGGCACGATGGTGCAGGAAGGCGTCAAGGTCAACATCGCCATCATCAACAACGGCTACCTCGGCATGGTGCGGCAGCTGCAGGAGTTCTTCTACGGCGCACGCTATCACGCGACGCCGCTCGTCAATCCCGACTTCGTCACGCTCGCCAGCGCGTACGGCATTCGCGGCATCCGCGTGACCGAACGGTCCCAGGTGATCCCGGCGGTCGACGCCGCCGCGGCCGACGCCGGGCCGGTCTTGCTCGACATCCGCGTCGAAGCGGACGATGCGGTGTATCCGATGGTCGCCGCCGGAGCTGGTCTCGACCAGATGATCCGGCGGCCGGCCCAGGAGGTGGTGGAATGAGCAGCACATTCGTGGTGTATGTCGAAGACAAGCCGGGCGTCCTGAACCGCGTGGCCTCGCTCTTCCGTCGCCGCGCGTTCAACATCGAGTCGCTCACGGTCGGCCATACGGAGGCGCCGGGCGTCTCGCGCATGACGATTGTCGTCGGGACGGATCGGGATGGCGCGCGCAAGGTCGAGGCGCATCTCTACAAGCTGGTGAACGTGCTGCGCGTGGACGACGTGACGTCCACCCCGGCCGTGTACCGCGACCTGGCGATGATCAAGGTTCAGGCGACGCCCGACACCCGGTCGCACATCATGCAGCTGGTCGACGTCTACCGCGCGCGGATCGTCGACGTCGCGCCCGCCTCGCTCATGATCGAAGTCACCGGCACGGAGGACAAGATCGACAGCTTGCTCGACGTGCTGCACCCGTACGGGGTGATCGAAGCCGTGCGGACGGGTCGTGTGGCCATGGCGCGCGGCGAGACGCGCACGCCGCGGGTGCGCAAGGCAGCGTTCGCGCTCGGCGGCCCGGCCCTCCGCCCGGTGCCCGGCGTCGACCACGGCACCCACGTGCCGCTCTCGGCATAGACCCGGAGCTCACTTGAGTTGGTGACAGTTGCCGGTGTGGCGCAGGGCTTCAGCCCTGCGTGCGCCGGGGTGTCAAGCAGGCCTGAAGGCCTGCTCCACAACCAACACAAGTGGGCTTTGGGGTTAGAGGTACCGGAGGATGCCTTTGAAGGCGTCGTAGAGGACGCCGGCGAGCGCCTGCACGAGGGGAGACACCTGACCCGTTTCAACGGCGTCGGCCACCGTCACGGGGTCCGTGATGAGCAGCCAGATGGTCGCGCTGGCTAGCACGGCCGAAATGATGGCCACTGTCCCGAACAGGCTGAGACTCAATCGGGCAAGGCTCATGAACATCGCGCGGACGGGGCTAGTTTACACCCGAGCCCCAGTGTCTGGTAGTAATACGCGCCAGGCATGAGACGGGTTGCATCATATTGGACGACACCAGCGCCGTCCCGGTTTGGTGCGATCAGACTCTCAGCCGGCGGGCGGCCAGCGGAAGGCTCACGGCGAAGAGCGCGAGGAATCCGGCCGCAAAGGGCGCCACGTCCCTGGCGCCTGCGCCGAAGGCCAGCATCGCATTGACCCCTTCCATCGCCCATCCGGTCGGCACGACATATGCTAGCTGGCGCATCACCGGGCCGACGATCTCCAGCGGCCACCACAGCCCGCCCAGCGGCGCCAACAGGATGGCTACCCACACCGCCATGCTGGCGCACTTGTCCGGGTCGGTGAAGAGCGTACCCATCAGGATACCGAGGGACGCCGAGGAGAGGGCGAAGAGACTCAGGAACCCGAAGAATACCCATGGGTGGTCGGCCCAGCGGATGCCGACGATCAGCCCGAAGGCGAGCATGTAGACAATCTGAATCCACCCGATCGCAAATCGGCCGAGCAGTTTTCCCAGCACGATCTCACGGCGGGACACGGGCGCCATGGAGATCCGGCGGAGCCGGCCGCTCGCGCGGTCCTCCGCAATGCCCGCGCCTGACACCAGCAGGTTGAGAAACACAAACATCACCAGGTAGGCCGGCACGCTGCGCTGAAAGCCCGTCGTCGTTTCCCGGCGCGCCACGCCGATGTCGGCCTCCCGAACGACGAGGGGTCCGTCGCCGGACGCCGCCCGGCTCGCACTGTCCAGCCCCAGATACAGCCGTGTGACGGCCTGCTGCAGCTTGAACCGGACGTTCCGCTCGGCGTTCGACTCGTCGGCCCCCGCGTGAAGCGTGAATGCCGCTGCCTTGCCGTCTCGGATGTCCGCCGCCGCACCAGCCGGAATCACCAGCGTGAAGCGGCCCGGCACGACGGTCGTCGCCGGCGCTACCGCCACGCCGTTCCGCTCCATCCACGGCTGGATCCCCCGGAGCACATCGTCGGACGCGTCCTGGTTGATCACGGCCAGCTTCGGCCGCTGCGGTTCCGAGGGCTTGAACAGCAGGCCGAAGAATACCGTGAAGATCAGCGGCCCGACGAAGATCCAGAACAGCGACTCGCGCTCGCGCAGGACGCGCTTGATGTCGTACCACGCGATGACCAGAACGCTGCGCATCACGCCCTCAGCCTTCGGCGCTCGACGAACACCGCCAGCGCCATCGTGACGATGCCCCAGGCCCAGACGACGCCCAGGCCAGGGCCGAGGCCGACGAGCGGCATCTTGTGCACCAGCACATCGATGAAACCCTGCTGGGCGGCGCCGTTTGGCACGATCGCCGCGACGCGCTGCAGGAACGGCGGGTACTGCTCAGCCGGCACAAACGTGCCTCCGAGCAGCGACAGCACCAGGACGACCACGCTGCCCACGAAACCTGCGCTGCGGTCGCTCTTCGAGAGGCTGATCGACAGCAGGTGGAGTCCGGCGGCGAACAGCGCGAACCCCAGCCCAATCGCGAGCAATGACAGCGGATCCCGCAGCGGAATCCGGAACACCAGGCCACCGATGACACCGAGGAAGACCAACAGGACGAGCAGGCCGACGACGAGGTAGGTGACACCGCCGAGGACCACGGCGAGCGGCGATACGGGTGTCATGACGATGCGCCGCTGAAGTCCTTTCAACCGGTCGCGCAGGAGGCGGATCGCCAGGGCCTGGGCAATGAACATGAGGGCAAACACCACGAGCCCGGGGAACACGTACGCGAAGAACTGCGCCGGGTCGCTGCCGAATCCGGTGCGCGCCTGCGTGTCACCGGGCCGCTGCACACCAATCCTCAAGTTGGTCAAGGCATCCAGGCCCTGGAGCCGGCGGCCCGCTTCGAAGAACCCCTGCGAGATGGCCGCAACCTCAGCCGACGTCGGATCGCGGCCAGCATCGAGCAGCGCTTTGACCTGGCGAATCGGCTCGAGCGCCTTCGCGTACAGCCCGTTCCCGATGAGCGTCGTCATCTGCAGCATGCTGGCGACGATGTCCGGGCCGATAGACTGGATCGGGTTCCTGTAGAACACGAGCTCCGCCGGGCGATTCGCCAGGAGCGCGTCCTGGAATCCCCTCGGAACGACAATCAGCGCGGCGGCCTGGTTGCGCGTGAAGAGGCGCGCTGCCTCCTGCTTGTCCGGCACTTGCGCCAGCTCGAAAAAGTCTTTCGCGGGCCCGCCGGAAAAGACCTGGGGCAGGAAGCCGGAGACGACCGTGTCGTCCTCATCGAGGAACAGGACCTTGACCGGTGGCAGCTTGCCTTCGGCGGCGCTGCGCCCGAACGCGCCGTACTCCATCACCGCCAGTGTGAGCGGAATGGCCAGTAGCAGCAGGATGAGGCCGGGGTTCCGGACGACCCGCCGCAACTGGTGCGCCGCGACAATGAATGTTGCGCGCACGGCTACTCCCTCAGTTCCCGGCCGGTCAGCTTGATGAAGAGGTTCTCAAGGCTCGGCTGCCTGATGGCGACCTCGCGCACGGTGCCGAGTGTGGCCGCCAGCGCGAGCAGGGCCGCCAGTTGCTGCTCCGCGTGCTGAACGGTCAGGAGCAGTTCGCTGTCGGTGGCCTTGATGAGTTCCCACTCGGTGTGCTTCTCGATCTCCAGCGTCACGGCGTCCGCGCGGAAGATACCGCGCAGGGCGATGATTTCGCGCGCGCCCGCGGCTTCACGCAGTTCCTGCAGGGTGCCCTCGGCCAGGATGACGCCGTGATCGATGATGCCGAGACGGTCGCAGAGCCGCTCCGCCTCGTCGAGATAGTGGGTCGTGTAGACGATGGCGGCGCCGCCGGCGGCAATCGCGCGCACCAGGTCGAGGATGCTCGCACGCGTCTGCGGATCGAGGCCGACCGTGGGCTCGTCCATCAGCACCACGGACGGATTGTGCAGCACGCCGGCGGCGATGTTGAGGCGGCGCAACATGCCGCCCGAGAAGCCTTCGACGGGTTCCTTCGCCCGGTCGGCCAGATTGACGCGCGCCAGGACGCGATCGATCGCGCCCGTGAGCGCAGCCCCGCGCAGCCCATAGAGGCGGCCGAAGAACGCCAGGTTGTCGCGCGCGGAGAACTCGGAGTACAGCGCCACATCCTGCGGCACGACGCCCAGCACGCGGCGCGCCTCGACGGGCTGGCGTGCGATGTCGATCCCGTTGAGCGACGCCTGTCCGGCGTCCGGCCGGACGAGCCCGCAAAGGATGCCGATCGTGGTCGACTTGCCGGCGCCGTTCGGCCCGAGGAGTCCGTAGATCTCACCCGGCTGCACGCGGAACGAAATGCCTCGCAATGCCTCGTTGACGCCGTACTTCTTGTAGAGATTGACGACCTCAATCACAAGGATGCCTCATCTCCGATGATACGGGCCCGGTATCGATCCTGTTCCGTCACTCCACTCGCACCCTGGGCTTCATCAGCGCGACCATCGCCTGGACGCCGAGCACGGGGCCCGGCAGCATCAGCACGAACGCCCACTGCCAGCCGAGCCATGCCGCCATCGCCGACGTCAGCCGGATCGACACCATCGTGAGCAGAAAGCCCAGGCAGGTCTGCACGGTGAGCGCGGTGCCGACGTAGTTGTCCGGAGCGGTTTCGGACACGATCACGGAGAACTGCGCCGAGTCGGCTACGACCGCGAATCCCCACACCGCGACCAGCGCCACCACGACCGCGTACGGCGCGTGGAACGCGGGCACCGTCAGTGCGCAGCACGTGGCGCTCGTCATCATGGCCCACGCGGCGACCCGCGCGCGCCCCACCCGGTCCGCGTAGAACCCGGCGACGACGCAGCCCGCCGCGCCGGCGCCGATGGCGAAGAACGCGGCCAGCGAGCCCCACCGCTCGGCCTGCCCCGTGCCCTGGGCCGCCAGCGACGCCGCGACGTAGGCGCCGACCCACGTCCACATCGCGTAGAGTTCCCACATGTGGCCGAGGTAGCCGAGCACGCCGAGCCGTGTGCCCCGCTGGGTGAAGATGCGGACCGCCGCGCGCGGATCGAAGGGCGCGCTGGTCACGACGTACGGCCCATCGCGGACCATCAGCACGACCAGCAGTCCCCCGGCTCCCGCGAGGCAGGATGAAAGCAGCATCATCGATCGCCACGACCCGCCCGAGACCGCCGCGAGCAGATAGGGCAACGCCTTGCCGAGCGTCAGGCTCCCGACCAGGATGCCCAGCGCGATGCCGCGGCGCTCTTTGAACCAGCCGGCGGCGATCTTCATCCCCGGCGGATACACGAGCGCCAGCGCCGTTCCCGTGGCGAATCGCCACGCGACGGCCTCCACGGGCGATGGAGCCGCCGTCACCAGCGCATTGGCCAGCGCCGCACCCAGACATCCCGCACCGAACACCCAACGCGGGCTGAGCAGGTCGGACAGGTTCAGCAGGGCGCTGACGAGCGTGCCCGCCACGAACCCGCCCTGCACGGCCATCGTCAGCCACGCAGCCTGGGCAGCCGTGAGGTGGTACTCGGACACGATGCCGGAGGCGACGGCCGACGCCGAAAACCAGGGCGTCATCCCCAGCAGCTCGGCTAGTCCGAGCAGCGCGAGCATCCGCCATGCGTGTTGCCCGTTTACCATCGCGGTGTTTGACAGTACGATGCCAGTGAGCGGTCAGTATACGCCGGGTCAGAGACACGTGCCGACACAGCGACTCGACATCCCGTTCCGCAAGCAGGTGTTCGACAACGGCCTGGAGGTCGTCGTCCACGAGGACCACGCCTGCCCGATTGTCGCCGTCAACGTCTGGTACCACGTGGGGTCGAAAGACGAGGTGCCCGGGCGGACGGGGTTTGCGCACCTGTTCGAGCACCTGATGTTCGAAGGCTCGGCCCACCACGACACGGGGTACTTCGAGCCGCTGCAGCAGGCGGGTGGCACGCTGAACGGGTCGACCAATACCGATCGCACGAACTACTGGGAAGTGGTCCCCTCCAATGCGCTCGACCTCGCGCTCTGGATGGAATCGGATCGCATGGGGTATCTGCTCCCCGCGCTCACCGAGCAGAAGTTCGTGAACCAGCGGGACGTGGTGCTGAACGAGCGGCGGCAGAACTACGAGAACCGCCCGTACGGCATGGCGTCGCTCGCGATGACCGAAACGCTCTTCCCGTCGACGCACCCGTACCACTGGTCGACGATCGGGGCCCCCGACGATCTCCGGGCGGCAACGGTGGACGATGTGAGGGCGTTCTTCCGCCGGTACTATCACCCCGCGAACGCCTCGCTCGTGATCGCCGGCGATGTCGACAGCGACGCGGCGTTTGAGGCCGCGCGGGCGTATTTCGGCGGCATCCCGGCCGGCGATCCTCCCGACATTGTCGCGCCGCCGCCGCGGCACGCGGCCGCGGCCCGGTGGGTGATCGAGGACCGGGTGGAATTGGCGCGCCTGTACCTGGGATGGCTCACGCCGGCGATGTTCGCCGACGGCGACGCGGAGCTCGATGTGCTGGCCGATGCGCTCGCGAGCGGCAAGGCATCGCGCCTGTATCGTGCGCTCGTCTACGATCAGCGCGTGGCGACCGAGGTGGCGGCGTACCAGAACTCCCGGGAGCTCGGCAGCTACTTCCAGGTCGTGGCCACGGCCGTGCCCGGCGTGTCGCTGGCGACGCTCGAGGCGGCCGTCAGGCGGGAGATCGCGCGCGTCGTTGGCGAGGACCTCGACGCGGACGAGATCGAGCGCGCGCTGGCCATGACCGAGTCGTCGTTTGTCGGGCGCCTGCAGAGCGTCGGCGGCTTCGGCGGCACGTCCGATCAGCTCAACAGCTACAACGTCTTCCTCGGCGACCCGGAGTACTTCAGCAGGGATCTCGAGCGGTACCGCCAGGCGACCACCGTCCGGATTCGCAAGGCCGCAGCGGCGTTCCTGCAGGAGCCCCACTCGGTCACGCTCAGCGTCGTGCCCGGCGGGCAGACGGCCCTGGCTGCGGACGACTCCACGCCAATGGTGGTGGCATGACGGCCGTCGATCGCGGCCGACTCCCGGTGCCTGGCGCCGAGCCCGCATTCGTGTTCCCGACGGCGACGCGAAGCCGCCTCGAGAACGGCCTGGGGATCTGGACGGTGCGGCGCGATCAGTTGCCGCTCGTCAGCGTCGTGGTGCTGCTCCCGGCCGGCGCCGCATGCGATCCGGTGGATGAGGCAGGGCTGGCCGCCATCACCGCAGACATGCTCGACGAGGGGTCCGGCGATCGCTCGGCGATCCAGATGCAGGAGGCCCTCGCCCGCATCGGCACCGACCTCGACACCGAGGTGGGATCCGACGCGGTGGGACTGTCGATGGTCCTGCTGGAACGCTTCCTGCCCGGCGGGCTGCAGTTGCTCGCCGACATGGTCTGCCGTCCTCGCCTCGCGGACGCGGACGTGGCCCGGGTACGCGACCTGAGGATGAACCGGTTGCGGCAACTGCGCGATTCGCCCCCCGTCACGGCCGAGGCCGTCTTCGCCGGGCTGCTCTATGGGACCCATGCCTACGGGCATCTGCCGATCGGCACTTCGGCGTCGCTCGAACGCATCGGCACCTCGGCGATCGCATCGTTCCACGACCGCGCGTACCGTCCCTCGCGGACCACGATCATCGCGGTCGGGGCGGTCGAACACGCGGCGTTCGAGCGGATGGTCGGCGACACGTTCGGCGCGTGGACCTGCTCGCCTCCCGGCGGATCCGGTGAGACAGGCGCGGCGCAGAGCCCGATGCCGGCTGCCGATCGTGCGCGGCTGCTCATCGTCGATCGTCCGGGCGCCGCCCAGACGGAGCTGCGCATCGGCCACGTCGCGGTCCCGCGCAAGACGCCGGACTTCCACGCGCTGGTGCTGCTCAATGCCGCGCTGGGCGGCCACTTCATGAGCCGCATCAACCTCAACCTGCGCGAGCGCAAGGGGTACACATACGGCGCCCGGTCGGCTTTCGACTTCCGCCGGCAGGCGGGCCCGTTCTCGGTCCAGACGAGCGTGCAGACCGGGGCCACCGCCGACTCGGTCCGCGAGGTGCTGGGCGAACTCGAGGCGATTCGCGGGCCGAGGCCGGTCACCGAGGATGAGCTCGTTTTGTCGAAGTCGACGCTGACGAAGGGGTATCCCCGGAGCTTCGAGACGACAGGCCAGGTGGCGCGCGGTCTTGCGCAACTGGCCCTCTATGACCTGTCCGACGACACCTTCGCGACGTTCGGCCCCCGCGTGCGGGCGCTCTCGGCCGCAGACGTGACCGCCGCCGGCCGGGCGCATCTGGACCCGGCGCGGATCGCGGTGGTCGCGGTAGGCGACCGGGCCCGTATCGAGGATGATGTGCGTTCGCTCGGGATCGGCGATCCCGAGATCGTCGCGAACGTCCTGTAACGAGTTCCAACGAAAGGTCTCTCATGCTGCTTGCAGGAGATGTCGGAGGCACAAACACCAGGCTCGGGGTCTTTGCGCCAGCTGAACCGCGCCCGGTCCTGCTGCACGCCCGCACCTATGCGACCACCGGATTCGCGACGCTCGCGGCGATGCTGGTGAGGTTTCTCGACGATGTCGGCGTCGGACGCGACACGCTGACCGCGGCAGCCTTCGGCGTGGCCGGACCGGTTGTCGGCGACGAGGTTCAACTGACCAACATCGACTGGCGCGTCAACGCGGGCGAACTGGCCGCGGCGCTCGGCGTGCCGCGCGTTCGCCTGCTCAACGACCTTCTCGCGATGGCCCATGCGATCCCGGTGCTGCGCCCGGATGAACTCGTCGAGCTGCAGGCGGGCACTCGCGACCCGCGCGGGAACGTCGCGCTGATCGCACCCGGCACGGGCCTGGGAGAAGCGTTCCTGGTCAACGTGGACGGGCGGCTCGTGGCGATACCCTCGGAAGGCGGACACGCCGATTTCGCGCCGCGGTCGCCGCGAGAGACGGCGCTCCTCGCGTTCCTTACGGGCCGATTCGGCCGCGCGGACTACGAGCGCGTCCTGTCTGGTCCCGGCCTCGTCAATCTCTTTCACTTCACGCACGACGCGGCCTGCCGCATCGTCGATCCGTCGGCGGCCGACGCCGCCGCACGCATCACGGCGGCCGCCCGCGACCGCACGTGCCCGCGCTGCGTGGAGGCACTCGACCTGTTCGTGAGCACGCTGGGCGCCGAGGCCGGCAACGCGGCCCTGCGCACCGTGGCCACAGGTGGCGTGTACCTCGGCGGCGGGATTCCGCCCAAGATCCTGCCCGCGCTCCGCACACGATCGTTTCTCGCGGCGTTCCGTGCGAAGGCGCCTCTGGCCGATCTCGTGGCCGCCGTGCCGGTCCTCGTCATCGTCGAACCGGACCCCGGCCTGCTGGGTGCGGCCGTCGCTGCCAGCGGCGCGTCCTGAGACACGTGCCCGTGGCCCGGGTGCTGGACGCCGCCGGGGCGCTTCCGATACACTGCCCGCACACTGCCGTGTCAATCGTCACGAAGGAGCAGACACTATGACCGAGCCAACACCGGCCGGCTCCGCTTCGAGCAACCGCGGAGTCATGATCGTGCTTTCGTACCTCTGGATCCTCGCACTCGTCCCCCTGCTGGTCGAGAAGGAGGACAAGGAAGTTCAGTGGCACGCCAAGCACGGCATCGTGCTGATGGTCGCGGAAATTGTTTTCTGGATTGCGATGACGATCGTCAGCAGCGTGCTGGCGGCTGTCACCGCTGGACTCGGCTGCCTGTTCGGGCTGCTGATGCCGCTGTTCAGCCTCGCTTTCCTGGTCATCCACATCATGGCCATCGTCAAGGGCGTGAACAATCAGCGGCTCATCATCCCGACGATTTCGGCCTACGCGGACAAGTTCTAGCTGGAGACCTTCTCAAGACCTGCGCTCACGGGCAACCGGGCCCCGCACGCGCAGGTCTTGAAACCGGCGGTCATTCTGCCCGTGCGTGTCCTGCCCCGCCTCGTCATACTCGTGCTGGTGGGCGCCACGTTGTTCGACGTGACGCGCCCGCCCGCCGAGCAAGTCAGCGTTCGCGTTGCCGTCGCGGGCATCGTTCTTTACCAGTCCACGCTGTCACCGCTGATGGGATCGGCCGGCGTCGCCTGCCGATTCACGCCGTCGTGCAGCCGCTACGCCGTCGCGGTCATCACGAGGGACGGCATCCTGCGCGGGACGTGGCGCGCCGCCCGGCGTATCGTCCGGTGCGGCCCCTGGACGCCCAGGGGGACGGTCGACAATCCATAGGTGCTGGTTCGGGGGTCGGCTGCCGGACCATCCTGCGGTGAAGCCGAGCGGCACGGCCGGCCAGTGGCGGGTGTTCCTACGGTGTCGATGACGCGGGCGACACGCGCGGCGCCGGCGCGAAGAGTCTCCGGGTCTCATCAGCGAGCAGGGCCCAGAAGGTGTAGATCGCGAGCCCGGTGCCGAACGGCAGGAAGAACAGGTTCAGCACCGCGAGCCCCATGCCGACGAGCCTGGCCCAGTGGCGATGTCGACGAAGGGCGAAACCGGTCAGCACGTGGATGCCCCCCCACGCGAGCGCACCCGCGGCGAACAGGAAGAACGTGACCGCCGTCAGGCTGGCGGCGAAATCCGGGCCGAGCGCCGCCCGTTCCGCGGACGTGATAATCGCCCATGCCCCGAGCGCGAGAATGAGAATGGCCAGCCCGGTGACGAGCGCCAGCGCCCCCCAGAAGACGTACAGCACGGCGAGAAGATCCACGTGTCTGGTCATGCGGCCTGTCCGTTTGCACGCCCCGTCTGCGGCGGCGTGCGTGGTAGTATTCTGCCATCACCCATGCGAAATGCACTCCTGATCTCGCTCGTGTTGATGCCGACCCTCTCAACTGCGCAAATCCCGGTCCTGCAGGTATCCCCGACAACCCTCGCGTTTGTCACGAGCCCCGGCCAGGGCCAGCCGCTT
>JAPKZP010000706.1 GCA_026393735.1 Acidobacteriota bacterium | reverse complement strand
TCGGTCGTGGTCCAGCCGCCGGTGAACCCGAACGCGCCCCCGCCCGCGCCGTCCACCGCGTTCAGCCAGCCTGCCCATCGCTCCGCACCGTGGCGCGAGTCCTCCATGGCCACCGTGAGCCGCGTGGCTAGGCCCGCGCCCAGTAGCGGGTGCGTCAGGCCGAGCCTGGCCTCGATCAGGGCGGCATGATCGCGGAACGGGACGAGGACCTGCAGCTGTTCGCCGTCGTGCCTTTGGATGCGCAGGTCGCACCGCCCGAGCACCGCGGCGGCGTCCTCGAGGTCTGCCGAGGGGTAGGGCGGCGCGAAGGGCGGCGTGTCCGCCCGCGCGGCTGCCACGAAGCGCGCGATGACGCCGTCGATGGCGCCGTGCCCGCACCGCCTCCCCGGCGCGGGAGGCAGGATTGCCGGCGGCGCGACCATGCCGCCGAACACCGCTGCCAGGTCTTGGGCGTGGTCGTGCGCGAACTCGGCCTGCGCGCGCCAGCCCGTCCGCTCGCCGCGCACGACCATGCGGGTGGCCAGGCGCAGCGTCGCGGCGTGATCGTCGCCCGAGACGAACGCGCCGCAGAGCGCGAGAAGCCCATTGAGCTGCGACACGTTTCAGGGGGTATCTCACCCCACCGGGATGCCGGTGACGACGTCCGTGATGGCCACGAGCCGCACGCCCGCAGCACCGCCGGGGCCGCCGTTGCTGAGCGCGTCCGGCTCGGCGTGGACGGAGTGCGCCAGGTGCCCGCTCTACCACGTGAAGCCGCGGCCAGGGACGGTGCGCCAGACGGCATCCGCCTACAGATGACGCTCGACGGCGCTGAGGCACGACAGGCCGAAGTCGCGGGCCTCGATGAAAGGCTCGTCGCTGGACGGGTCGTGTGTGCCGTAATGCGTGACGTGCATGGTGTCCTCCAGGGCTGGAAGACACCCAGACGAGTTGGGCCGCCACTCTGGACAGTTGGGCTGCTCCGCCGCTCGGAGCCACATCTCCCGGGATCGGGAATCCACCGTGCGCTGTGCGACGCCGGTTGGCAGGCCCGAAGGCCACTCTGGATGTCGGAGGCGATTCTAGCCTGAAGCTACATGTAACTCAATACATCTGCACGCGTGGATGCGATATGGGGCGGGGCTGGGCACCTGCACGATCATGCCGACGTCTTTGAGATCTGAGTCCCGGAGCCTGCCCGCAAGCACCAATGTCGGCAACACCGCCACAGTCGTGAAGTCCGGTCGGCGATCCCGGCGAGGACGACAATGCGCGTGCTAGACTGCCCCGACGACGGAGGAGGTCCATGCGCTGACGCCTGCTCCACCTCCGGACCCCGAGAGGTTTCACGGCCTTCTTCAGGAGGCGAGATGTCGAGGTTGGTGCTCTCAGGATTCGCCTCGCTGGCAGTCATTCTGTCGAGTAATCCCTACCGTGCTCCCGACGTGGCGACGGGCCGGCCCGCACGGAGTGATGTTGTCATCGAGAACGCGGTGACGGTCAGCAGCGATCCGTCCCTCGTTGACTATCCTCGAGCCTTCATCAACCCCACCACTGGCAGCGTGGCGGTCGATGACCCGTACTGCAAGATTGAACGGGACAGGATCGCCTACCCGAGAACATTCCTCGGTGACCTTCCGTTTCCCAGCGTCAGCGGCAGCCCGCTCCCGGCGGCGATCACGAGGGTGGTCGGGTTGAAAGACATCTGGGGATGTTGTCTCACGAATCCCGGACTGAACCACGAATGCGGAGGCGGCGACATGCACCAGGCGTATGTCGCCACGCTGAATCGTGTGATGCAGCTTCGAGGCGAACAAATCGGGATCACCAACTGGGTCTGGATCACGGATGCACAAATTCCGTTATTGGATCTCGACCGGCCGGAGCTTACCGAACCAGAACTGGCCTTCATCGTCGGTCAGGCACGCCAACGGAACCTGTCGGTGATGCTGTACCTGAACATTCCCAGCGCTGACCTCAGGGGCAATGCCCTGCCGCGCGCGCCCAGCCGGGAGTGGTACCTGAACTACCTGAACAGCTACGCCGAATTCGTCGAGCGCCAGGCCGTCCTCGCTGAGAGGTACGGCATCGCCACGATGATGCTGA
>JAPKZP010000540.1 GCA_026393735.1 Acidobacteriota bacterium | reverse complement strand
TTTCCACAATCTGTAAACCTCTACGGGAGAGGTTATTCGCCGAAGGAGCGAGATTCCGGCAATCCGAGAAACGCGGCGGATTCCGTCCACATCAGGTCCAGGCTCGACATCAGCAGGTGATCGTCGTCGACCGCCCGCACGGACATCGCCGGACGCGATCCGGCGAACGCCCGCACCATGGCCGGGTCGACGACGGAATCGCCGGTGCCCTGGAAAATCAGAGTCGGCACGGCGAGGGCGCACGCCGCCGAGTTGTACGTCTGCGCATCGGCGTAGATGGCGTACCGGATGACGCGCGGCCGGTTCTCGCCGTAGTGAAACACCTCGTGGCGATCGGTGTCCCGCCAGCGCGCGACGTCCTCGGCGGCCATGCCGCTGAACGCCGTCCGGCCGAAGTCGAAAGCCGGCGCCAGGAGCACCAGCCTGTCGATAGGCCGGGTCGCCGTTCGCGCGCGGCCGCGCTCCGCGGCCTGCCGCACGGCCACGTGAAACGCGACGAACCCGCCCAGGCTCGATCCAATCAACGCCACCGGGCCTTGCGGAAGCGCCGCCAGTTCGGCTTCCACCTGCGCGATCATCCGCGAGGCTGTCAGCGTCTCGAAGTCCGGCTCATTGAAGTCCGGGCACCGGAGCGTCAGGCCGTGGGGACGCAGCCGTCTGGCGAAGAACGCGGCCTTCGTCGACTGCGCAGACGAGGCGAACCCGTGCAGGTAGAAGATATGTCGCATGGCGTCACTGCTTGTAAGTCTGGACCGGGACGGCGTCCAGCACCCACATGCCGCGGCCGTGGGTGGCCGCCACGATCACCTTGTCGCGCGGATGCACCACGATGTCGTGCACGTACGCCGTCGGCAGGTTCGCCCCGAGTACGTTCCAGGTCGTCCCGCCGTCGATGCTGGCGTAGACCCCGACGTCCGTGCCGACGTACAGGATCTTCGCGTTGCCGGGGTCCTCGGTGATGACGTTGACGGGGCCCATGGGAATGCTGGCCGCAATGCTCCTCCACGTTGCGCCGTAGTCGGTCGACTTCCACAGGTACGCCGCGAAGTCATCGTCTCGTTTGCCGTTCTGGGCAACATATACGGTGCCTTCGTCGTACGCCGAGGCGACGACTTTCGAGATCCACCGCTTGGCCTGGAGCCCCCTGGTAATCTCCGTCCACGTCCGGCCCCCGTCCTTCGTCGCGTGCAGCCGCCCATCGTCGGTGCCGGCATAGAGGAGGCCGAACCGCATGGGCGATTCCGAGAGCGCGAAGATGGTCTGGTAGGGAATGTCGCCGAACTGCTTCGGATCGTTGTAGCTCAGGTCGGCGCTGATCCGCTCCCAGGTGTCGCCGCGGTTCCACGAGCGGAAGAGGTACTGGCCGCCGAAGTACACGACGTCCGGATTGTGCACCGACAGCAGGATTGGCGAGAGCCACTGGCCGCGCAGGTAGCCGTCGGCCGCGCTGATCTTCGGAGTGATCGCCGTCTCCTGGGGTTCGCCGCGGGCGTCGAGCTTGCCGAGGTCCGTCCGGCTGATGGTGTGGTAGAAGCCGGCCGAGTAGACAAGGTTCGGGTTCCGCGGATCGATCGCGTGACGGCTGCCCTCTCCGCCCGGCGCCTCCTCGAACGCCACCGCGGGGATGCGGTCCCGCCCGCGGCTCAGGTTCACCGTTCCCCGGCGGCTGCCGTGATCCTGGATCGAGCCGTACACGTGGAACGGCGTCTCCATGTCGTATGACACGTTGAAGAACTGCACGGCTGGCAGGTTGTCGAGGAACTGGCGCCACGTCTGGCCCTGATCGTAGGACACCACCACGCCGCCGTCGTTGCCGTTGACCAGGTACCTCGGATTGTCGGGGTCGATCCACAGGGCGTGCAGATCGCCGTGCATCCCGCGCAGGGGCTGAAACGTCTTGCCGCCGTCCTTCGAGATGTTGAGGCCGAGGCCCATGACGTA
>JAPKZP010000336.1 GCA_026393735.1 Acidobacteriota bacterium | reverse complement strand
GCGAAGCGCCACGGGATCCTGCTCATCACGATTGCGGACCTCATCAAGTACCGCATGCGCACCGAACGCATGGTGCGCAAGGTCGCCGAGGCCGCGCTCCCCACGCGGTATGGCGCGTTCCGCGTCTTCGCCTACGAGAGCATTACCGACAGCGAGACCCACGTCGCGATCGTCCGCGGGACGATCGGCGAAGGCCGCGATGTCCTCGTGCGCGTGCATTCGCGCTGTCTGACGGGCGACGTGTTCCATTCCGCCCGGTGCGACTGCGGCGACCAGCTCGAAGCCGCGCTGCGGCGCATCGCCCTGGAGGGACGGGGCGTGCTCCTGTACCTGAACCAGGAGGGCCGCGGGATCGGGATTGCCAACAAGATCAAGGCGTACGCCCTGCAGGACGGCGGGCTGGACACCGTCGAGGCCAACGAGCGGCTCGGGTTCAAGCCCGACCAGCGCGACTACGGCATCGGCGCCCAGATCCTCGGCGACCTCGGCGTGCGGTCGATGCGGCTGCTGACGAACAACCCTCGCAAGTTCGTCGGGTTGGAGGGATACGGCCTGTCGGTGTCCGAAACGGTCGGCATCGAGATCCCCGCCTCCGACTCGACCCGCCGGTACCTGAAGACGAAGAAGGAGAAACTGGGCCACCGGCTGACATCCGTGTGACCCGGCGCCGCGTTGACAGGGCTGGCCAACCCACGCTAGGATAAGGGTTTGCGCTACAGGACGTGATGTCAGCCGACAGGGGCGGGCCGCGCGGGGCGGTCGGCCGTGGCAAGCGTGACATCCGGGCGCAATTCGACTGTACGCATGTTTGACTCGCTCAGCAATCGACTCCAGGACGTGTTCCGCACCTTGCGCGGCGAGGGACGGTTGTCGGAGCCTGTCGTCGAGTCGGCGCTGCGCGAGATCCGCATGGCGCTGCTCGAGGCTGACGTCAATTTCAAGGTCGTCAAGGCCTTCGTCGATCGCGTGCGCGAACGGGCGATCGGGCAGGACGTCCTGCGCAGCCTCACGCCGGCGCAGCACGTCGTCAAGATCGTGCGCGACGAACTCGTCGCGCTCTTCGGCGACGCGCCCGGTGGCTTGCGGCCCGACGCGGGCACGCCGCGGGTGGTGCTGCTGCTCGGCCTCCAGGGCTCGGGCAAGACGACGACGGCCGCGAAGCTGGCCACGTGGCTGACGAAGCAGGGCCGCCACCCGCTGCTGACGTCGACCGACGTGCGGCGCCCTGCGGCCATCGAGCAGTTGAACGTGCTCGGCCGGCAGGCGGGCTTGCGCGTCTTCGACCCGGCGGGCGAAATGGATCCGGTCGCGCGCGCGTCCGGCGCGATGACCGAGGCGCGGAACCTTGGCTACGACGTGGTCGTCGTCGACACGGCCGGGCGGCTGCACATCGACGACGCGCTGATGCACGAGTTGACGGCGATCCGCGACGCCGTCCAGCCGAGCGACGCGCTGTATGTCGCCGACGCGATGACCGGGCAGGACGCCATCAAGAGCGCCGGTGAATTCAACCGGCAGATCGGCGTGACGGGCGTCGTGCTGACGAAACTCGACGGCGATGCGCGCGGCGGCGCCGCGCTGTCGGTCGTGGCCGTCGTCGGCGTGCCGATCGCGTTCGTCGGGCTCGGCGAGCGTCTCGTCGACCTCGAGCCGTTCCAGGCCGACCGGCTCGTGTCGCGCGTGCCGAGCAGGCGATCGATCAGGACGATGCCAGGCGGCTCGAGCAGAAGCTGCGCAGCGACGATTTCTCGCTGGAGGATTTCCGGTCGCAGCTGAAGACGCTGCGGAAGATGGGGCCCCTCGAGCAGGTGCTGGGGATGATCCCCGGCATGGGCAACCTGAAGCAGCTTGCGGAGACGCGCCCGGACGAGGCGCAGATGGGCCGTGTCGAGGCGATCATCAGTTCGATGACCGCCGCCGAGCGGCGCAACTACAAGCTGATCGATGGCAGCCGCCGGCGCCGGATCGCGCGGGGGAGCGGGACCACCGTCGAGGACGTGAACCGCCTGCTCAAGCAGTTCATGCAGATGCGGAAGATGCTGAAGATGGTCGGCGGGCTCGGCCAGGGCGGCGGCCGCCGGAAGGGCATGCGCCAGGCCATGGGCATGCTGAAGGGACGGGGCCTGCGGGCCTGATGGACGGGGTCGCAGTGACCCCTGGTGAAGGAGAGACATGCTAGCGATTCGTCTGACACGGATTGGTTCAAAGAAGCGGCCGACCTACCGCATGGTGGTGACCGAGGCACGCACGCCGCGCGACGGGCGCGTCATGGAGAACCTGGGGTACTACAACCCGAAGACGCAGCCGGCCACGCTGAAGGTCGACGCCGAGCGGTTGACCCATTGGCTGTCGGTGGGCGCGCAGCCGAGCGCCACCGTCAAGAGCCTGCTCAAGAAGCACAAGGAGGCGACGGTCGTCGCGAGCGCGGCGGCGCCCGTCGTCGCGCAATGAGCCATGCGCGCGACGTCGCCGAGGTAGTGACGCGCGCCCTGGTCGACCAGCCCGACGCGGTGCGCGTCACGGAAGGCGAGCACCGGGGCGTGGCGGTGATCGAGGTGTTCGTGCGGCTGCACCAGCAGCGTGCGCGGCTCCGGCCCGACACGAATCTCTCCGCCTGGCTGTTCACGACGCTGACAAATTTCTGCCACAACCAGTATCGCTGGCGCCGCCGGCATCCGGTGGCGGCGCTCGATGAAGCCGGGCAGGCGGAGGAAGGGGCGCC
>JAPKZP010000170.1 GCA_026393735.1 Acidobacteriota bacterium | reverse complement strand
GGCCCTTGATGGCCACGATCTGCCCGGCGGCGAGAGCCGACGCGGCGCGTCCGATTGGATCGGTCTCCACGCCCTCAACACCGTCGGGATCGGCCGCCCACAACCGCGGGCCGCAGCGTGGGCACGCATTCGGCTGCGCGTGAAAGCGGCGGTCCGCAGGATTGTCGTACTCGGCCTGGCATGCCGGGCACATGCGGAACGAGGCCATCGTTGTCTGTGGGCGATCGTACGGGACATCGCGCGCAATCGTGAAGCGCGGGCCGCAGTTCGTGCAGTTCGTGAAGGGATAACGGTAGCGCCGATCATGCGGGTCGAGGACCTCGGCCAGACAGGCCTCGCAGGTCGGAAGATCGGCGGGGATCGACATGCGGCGGTCAGCGGAGGGCGCTGACGCGACGATGTCGAACGTGGCCACGTCGCGCGGCGGCAGCCGTCGCGTAAGAATGTGGCGGATCTGCGCGGCGGGAGGCGGCGCGGCCTGAAGACCGGCGAGAAAGGCATCGAGGGCTGGTGAAGGGCCGAACACTTCGATCGTGACGCCACCGGCGTCGTTGCGGACCCATCCGCCGAGGCCGTGTTCGGTCGCGAGGCGGAACACCCAGGGGCGGAAGCCGACGCCCTGGACGATACCCCGGATCTCGACGTGCCGACCGTCGTGCGCCATGGGGGCGGTGTCGTCCTGCACTCGCCCGTTTATATCGGTTTGACGTCCGCGAGTCCAGTTGCGGTCTCACTCGAGGGTACGGCTACAATCGCAGGATGGGGCGGTTCTTATGGCGGATTGGCGTCGTGGCGGCCGCAGCCGCGGCCGCGTCCGCGCCGGTGTCGCCTGCGTGGATTGAGCGCACCTACTCGCAAGGCTGGTATCCGCACGCGCAGCGCGCTCTCACCGCAACGTCCAACGTGTCGCCCGTGGCGTTCCTGGACGTGCTCGTCGTCATCGGAGTCGTCCTGATCGCTCTCGCGGTGGTATCAGTCGCGCGGGCGGGGCGGGGAGCTCGCTGGCGGATGTGCGGGCTCCGTCTCTCGCAGGCAGCCGTGTGCGGCGCGGTGCTACTCATGGCCTTTCTGGCCTGCTGGGGGCTCAACTATCGCCGGGAACCGCTGGCGACGCGCCTGGACTTCGACCTGGCCCGAGTGACGCCGGAGGCCGTCCGCGCGCTGAATGCGACATCTGTGGAAGCGATGTCCCGGCTGCGCGTGCACCTGCCCTCCAGGCTCGACGCCTGGCCGTCGCGCGACGACGCGAGTCGGACGCTGGTGCCCGCATTTGATGCCGGCGTGCGGGCCCTGGGACTGCCGGATTCCGTGAAGCCCGGGCGCCCGAAGACATCGTTACTGGACGCCTATTTCACGCGGGCCGGCGTCAGCGGCATGACGGACCCGTTCTTTCTCGAGACCCTCACGGCGAGTAACCTCCTGCCGTTCGAACGGCCAATGGTCGTCGCGCACGAATGGGGACACCTGGCCGGCCTCGCCCGCGAGTCGGAAGCATCGTTTTTCGCATGGACCGTGTGCCTGAACGGGAACGAGCAGGCCCAGTACAGTGCCTGGCTCGAGGCCTTCGTCCACACCTTGCGCGGCTTCGATCGGACCGAGCGCCAGGCTGTTGTCGCCGCGCTGCCCGCCGCCGTGCGCGCCGACCTGCGTGCGATGGCCGATCGAACCGCCCGCGACGAGGTCCGATTCGTCAGTATGGCGGCGTGGAGGACGTACGACACCTACCTCAAGGCCAACCAGGTCGCGACGGGCGTGATGAACTACGGCGAAGTCCTGCAGTTGATGGTGGGCACACGATTCGATCGCAACTGGCGGCCCATGCTCGCCTCGTCGCGCCCCCGGTAGCCTGATCGACGATCGCGATTCGAGACGGTCGAACGCGGGTGGCCGCGGCGCTTCCCATCCGCCCGCAGGCAGCACAATCGATGCGCAGCCGAGGACGGATGGGAACG
>JAPKZP010000077.1 GCA_026393735.1 Acidobacteriota bacterium | reverse complement strand
CGGCAAACCCCACGAACGGCAGATCGATGCCTCCGCCAATCAGCATCGCGGGGATGTTGACCGGCGGCGCAACCATCCCGAGGATGCTGCCCATGGCCACGAACGCCGCGGCGCGCTCCCGCGACAGCCCCAGGCCGACCGCTATGGACGCGGCCATCGCCCCCGTCGTCAGCACCGACGCCGTCGACGACCCGGTCATCATGCCGGGAAACATCACGATCAGCATCAGTACGGGCAGTAGCAGGACCGGCCGGGACCCGAGCGATCGCTCGACCGCGCGGCCGACCGACGCGAGCGCGCCGCCATCGGCGAGCACGCGCATGAAGATCATCGCCGTCGCAATCACCAGGATCGGATCGAGGTACGAGAACGCGCCCTCGACCAGGTGCCGAAGCGGCAGGTAGTAGCCGTTGAGCGCCGCGCCCAGCCACGCACTGAGCGCAAGCGCGATGCCCACCGGCCACTTCAGCCCGACCGACAGCAACCCGAAGCAGAGGACCATCACGCCGAGCGTGATCGGCTCCGCCAGGGTGGGCGCGATGTGCGCGATCGGGTTGGCCAGCCAGGCGCCCATGCCGGGCTACTGCTTGAAGACGGCCTTCACCGCGGCGCCCGCCTCCGCCATCTTCTCAACCTCGACAACGGGAACGCTGCGCTTCGCGGCCAGGGTGTTGAAGAACTTATCCTTGTTGCCGGCCGCGACAACGACCACGTAGTCGGCATCGGGCACGACGAGCTCGATGATGTCGTTCGACGTCTTGCCGCGCCGCCCCTCACCGCCGGTGTGCATGACGAGCACCTTGATCCCGGCGGCCTTCGCCGCCTTCATCAACGCCGTCGTGCGCTCGGCTTCCTTCGTGATGTCGAGCCCGGCCGCGCCCAGGCCCTTGGTGCTCGCGCCCGCCACGACGACGAGCGTCTTCATCCCCGCGAGATCGGGCGGCAGCGCCAGCGGCTTGTACTCGAGCCCAAGCTTGAGCTGAGTGTTCAGCATCACTTTGACGATGGCGATGTCGGAACTCTGGCCAGCCGACGTGATGAGGCCCGGCTTCTCGAACACCACCTGCGCGGAGGCCAGAGGCAGAACGCAGAACATCGCAACGATGAAGAACGCAATCACACGACGTGACATGTTTCCTGCTCCAATCAACGAGTCATTCAGCAACCAGAAGGCAGTTGGCAGGGCCGATGGTTTCAGAAACCGCTCCCGCAGGGCTGAAGCCCTGCGCCACGACCTGCACCTGTCGTCAATTCAGACTAGCTCTGGGACTAGTATCCCACCACCGCTCCATCCCTCCGCGGATCGGCGCCGCCGATGCGCGTCTTCGTCTTCGGGTCGATCACGATGCCCTGCGCGCCGCCGAAGAACAGGTCGAACTCGCCCAGCGTCTTGACGCTGTACCCCATCGCCGTCAGCGCCTCTTTGGTTGCTGGCGTGATGCGCGCTTCAACCGACAGCTCCTTGTCCGTGTCCCGCGCGTAGAAGCGCGGCGCTTCAATCGCGTCCTGGATGCCCATCTTGTAGTCGATCAGGTTCGAGACGAGCAGGGTCATCGTCGACACGATCCGCGCGCCGCCGGGCGTGCCAATCGTCGCGAACGCGGCGCCGTCGTGCAGGAGCAGGGTCGGCGCGATCGCCGTGCGCATCCGCTTGCCGGGCGCGATGGCATTGGGACCGCGCGCCGAGAAGTTCTTCATCTCGTTGTTCAGGATGATGCCCGTGCCCGGGATGACCACCTTGGCGCCGAAGAAATCCGAAATCGTCTGCGTCAGGGCCACCATGTTGCCCTTCGCGTCCACGACCGACAGCGACGTCGTGCTGGGCGGCTCGTTCTTCGGCGGGCTGGCCGGCAGGATCTTCTCGGACACCTTCGCAGGGTCGATCTCGCCCGCCCGCGTCCTGGCATACTCCGGCGACAGCAGCATCGCCGCCGGCACGGTCGTGAACCCGGGATCGCCGATGAACGCGCTGAAGTCGGCGAAGCCGCGCTTCATCGCTTCCGCCAGCAGATGGATATGTTGCGTCGAAAAGTGAGGAACGGCCGCGAGGTCCTTCTGATCGAGGATCTGGAGGATCTCTACCAGCGTCAGCCCGCCGACCGGCGGCGGCGCCGACACGACGTCGTAGCCGCGGTACTTGCCCCGGACCGGCTCGCGCTCGATCGCCTTGTAGGATGCCAGGTCCGCCTTGGTGATGCGCCCGCCGTTGGCGGCCATCTCCTTGTCGATCGCCTCGGCGATCTCGCCCTTGTAGAACACGTCCGCGCCGCCCGCCGCGATCTTGCGCAGCGACTTGCCGAGG
>JAPKZP010000529.1 GCA_026393735.1 Acidobacteriota bacterium | reverse complement strand
GCGCGAGCCAGTCATCACCGCGGTCGTTGATTGCTTCCCGGATCGCTGGCCGGCCCTCGCGCACCGACTCGGTGAGGTGGCTCCAGGAGCGCCACATGCTGGCCGTGTGGCCCAGTCCCGCAATGAACTCCGGCCGGCCTTCGACGAGGTAGCGGCGGCTCGCCGGCGCGTTGCGAAAACGCCCGCCCGCCTTCTCGACGAGCCCCATGGCGCACAACGCGTTCAGCAACCGGTCGGTCGCGCGCTCGTGCGTGTGCAGCCGCCCCGCCACTTCGCGCGACGTCATCTCGCCGTCCGCGATGGCAGAGAACACGCGCAGTTCCACGGCCGTCAACAGCACGCGGCTGCGCTGAAACGCCATCGCCATGTCGCGAATCGCCGCAGGACTCATATCCCGCGGGGTTCCAGGCCCTGTCTCCGCCACGATCCACCTCCGTCGCGACCGCGCGGTTCCACGGGTTGGACCGCGAGCATCGCCGCTGTCAGGCTATGATATGGCAGCTTGCGCCCCGTGAGTGACCTATGCCCCATTCATCCGACATCGAAGCGCGCCGGCGATTCCTGATCCGCGTCCTCCAACTCGGCGGCGCCAGTGCCGCCACGATCGGCCTCGGCGCCTTTCTGTCGGGGCGGAGCGCACGGCCTGAGGAACTCGAGGTCCGCGAGGGCGGCCGCGACCACAGGGTCGCCGCGAGCCCGACGCTTCCCGAACTCGTCGTCGCCCAGGGTGAGTCGCCGCAGGCGCTCGTGCAGCGGGCCCTGCTGGACATCGGAGGCATGGGCCGCTTCGTCGCGCGCGGCGAAACCGTGGTCGTGAAGCCGAACATCGCCTGGGACCGGTCGCCCGAGCAGGCCGCCACGACGCATCCCGAGGTGGTCGCCGAGGTCGTGCGCCAGTGTCTCGCGGCCGGCGCCCGCTCGGTCATCGTCACGGACGTGAGCTGCAACGACGCGCAGACGTGTTTCGAGCGGAGCGGAATCGCGGCGGCCGCCAAGGCCGCCGGCGCCGAGGTGGTGCTGCCCGAGCCGCGCTTCTTCCGGCAGGTCGACCTGAAAGGCGGCACGCTGGGCGTGTGGCCGGTGCTCGAGCCGTTCCTCGAGGCTCACAAGCTCATCAACGTCCCCATCGCGAAGCACCACAGCCTGACGGGCGTCACCCTGGGCATGAAGAACTGGTACGGCCTCATCGGCGGCAACCGCAGCCGGCTGCACCAGCGCATCCACGAGAGCCTGGTGGACCTGACGGCGTTCGCCCGCCCGACGCTCACGGTGATGGACGCCTACCGTGTCCTCATGCGGAACGGACCGACGGGCGGCGATGTGGAGGACGTCGAGTTGAAGAAGACCATCCTTGTGAGCACGGATCCGGTGGCGCTGGACGCGTACGCGGCCAAGGCCTGGTGGGACCTCGACGCGCCGCGGCTGCGCTACCTCCGCCTCGCCGAGGAGCGCGGACTCGGCCGGACCGATTTCGCGTCGCTGCGGACGCACGTGCTGACAGTGTAGGCGATGCGCGGAACAACACTCACCCGGCTGCGGCTGACGTCACAAATCGTCTTCTTCCTGCTGTTCATCTTCCTGCTGGCGCGAACCGAGTTCCCCGGCTCCGTCCGATCAGCCTCGGCCGACATCAAGGTTCCCTATCCCGTCGGGCTGTTCCTCGAAACGGACCCGCTCGTGGCGCTCACGACGGCGATCTCGACACACACGCTCTACCGGCATCTGCTCTGGGCCGTGCCGTTCGTGCTGCTCGCGGTGGTCGTCGGCCGCGGCTTCTGCGGCTGGGTCTGCCCGATGGGCACGCTCCACCACTTCGTCGGCAGCTGGAAGTCCGAGTCCAAGCGCGGCGTCGTGCGGCTCGACAGCAACCGTTACAAACGCTGCGCGGCGCTCGACGCCGCGTACGGATTGCCGCTCGGCCCGACGCGCATCGCGATGGACGGCGTAAGCCTGGTCCTGGGCGCGACGATCCTCAGCTTCAAGCAGCCGCACTTCAACCAGGCGGTCTTCACCGGCCTCGTGCTGCTGTTCCTGCTGGCGCTGAACCTCCGCGTCACGCGGTTCTGGTGCCGCGCGATCTGCCCGCTCGGCGGACTGCTGGGCGTGCTCTCACGCTGGTCGCTCGTCCAGTTGCGCAAGCACGACGAGCAGTGCAACGACTGCCGCCGGTGCCTGCTGCACTGCCAGGGCGGCGACGATCCGATCCCCGGCGCCGTCTGGCGCAAGGCGGAATGCCACCTCTGCATGAACTGCCTCGGCGAGTGCCCGGAAGGCGGACTGTCGTTCGCGTGGGCCGCGAGCGCCGCGAAGACAACGCGCGAGGTGCCGCAGCTGCAGCGCCGCGCGGTGATCACGAGCCTCGTCGCCGGCGCGGGACTCCTGCCGTTGCTGCGAACCGGACCCGGGCTGAAGGCCGCGGGCGACGCGTTCCTGATCCGCCCGCCGGGCTCGCTCGATGAGGGGCATTTCCTCGAGCGCTGCATCCGCTGCGGCGACTGCATGAAGGTGTGCCCGAACAACGCGCTGCACCCGGCCCTCGGCGAAGGCGGGGTGGAAGGCATCTGGACGCCGGTGCTCGTTCCGCGCATCGGCTACTGCGAGCCCAACTGCACGCTGTGCTCACAGGTCTGCCCGACGGGCGCCATCTGGGAAATCACCGTGGCGGAGAAGACCGGGAGGCCGACCCGCGCGCCCTCCCCGGCACAGACAGAAACCCCCGCCACTCCTTCGGCTGAGGCGAATCCCATCCGCATCGGCACGGCGTTCTACGATCGCGGCCGCTGCCTGCCCTGGGCGATGGCGACCGAGTGCATCGTGTGCGAGGAATGGTGCCCGACCTCGCCGAAGGCGATCTACCTCGTGCCGGCCGAGGTCGCCGACCCGCAGGGCCAGACCAAGACAGTTCGCCAGCCGTACGTCGATCCCAAACGGTGCACAGGGTGCGGCGCCTGTGAGTACGCATGTCCCATCAAGGGCCGGCCGGCTGTCTATGTGACCAGCGCCGGCGAAAGCCGGTCGAAGACCAACCAGTTCCTGCTGCGTGAGAACCAGCCCCCCGCGAGGACGTCATGAAGAAGCACGCGTATCAGCCCATCGACACATCTTCGGCCGTCAGCCGCCGGGACTTCGTCAAAACCGTCGGTGTGTGCTCGGCCGCGGCGGGTTCGATTGTCCTGGGCGTGCCGTCCGCGGCGCAGGCGCCGGCACCGCCGCCCGAGACGAACATCGACGATTTCATGAAGGTGCCGAAGGGCAAGCACGCGCTGCCGGGCCCGTTTCCTGGCCGTGTCGTCGAGGTGAAGGATCCGCGCTCGCTCGTCGACGACAAGCTCGATGCCAGGGTCGTCGCCGACATGTTCGCGAAGGGCGTACGCACGCTCACCGGCAAAGACCTCAAGGAGAGCTACGCCCTCTTCTTCGAACCCGG
>JAPKZP010000477.1 GCA_026393735.1 Acidobacteriota bacterium | reverse complement strand
TCGCCAACGCGCCGGTCGCGACGCGCCTCCCAGCGGGCGCGACCGAAGTCGACCACCGACTCGAGACCGGCACCGACACGCTCGAAGATCGTGAGCCAGGACAGCCCGGTGGCCAGCGAGAAGCCGACCGCGGTCAACAGCAGCATCAGCAGCGTGCCGCCGACCGCGCCCAGGTGGGCGAGCATCGGCTGGGCGAGCAGCTGACCGAGCAAGCCACCGGGCGCCAGCGGGAGCTGTGCCGGCAGCGCGGCCAGGCGCGAGGACTCGAGGGCCACGCAGCCCGCGAACAGCATGCCGAATCCCAGCCAGCGGTCCCATCCGAAAGGCGGCTCGTCGAGGGCCTCGCGCCGCTCGGCGATGCGGCGCCGCTCGGAGATCATGCGTTCGTAGACCTTCTGCTGCACCTCGGTCACGTAGTTCACGCGCCGGACCTGGACGTCCACGAGTTCGATGCCGAACTCAGCGACGATGTGCCGCGACTTGTCGAGGATGGCGCGCGTGATCTTGTCGCGTCCCATCTCGATCTTTCCGGCGGCCGCGATCACTCCCATGTCGACGTCGGCGTTCTCCTCGTTCTCGGCGAACTTCCGGTCGGTGCTCCGCACGACCTCGATGAGATCGTTGTTGGCAATGACGTTCCGCGTCTCGCCGTCGACGATGTCGTCGAGGCGGGACTGCGCGCTGCGCTCGTCGCGGACGCGCTGGTAGAAGAGCAGCGGGTCCTTGATGCGCCACCGCGTGTAGGTGTCCACCCAGATGTACTTCTTGTCCCTGGTCGGGATCTGGTTCGGGTCGCCGCTCCACTCGAGCCAGCGCTTGTCGAACACGTGGACGGTCTGGATGAACGGCACCTTCATGTGCAGCCCGGGATCCGTGTGCGGCTGTCCCACGGGCTCGCCGAACTGCGTGATGATGACCTGCTCGGTTTCGCTGATCGTGTAGACCATCGAGGTCAGCGTCAGCAGGCCAAGGAAGACAGCGACGCCGGTGATTAAGCGCTTCACTGCTTCGCCTCCTGCTTGATCGGATCCAGGTTCAACAGCGGCAGCAGGCCCTTCATCGAGGAGTCGATGATGAGCTTCCGGCCGGTCTTCGGGAGGATCTCGTTTAGCGTTTCGAGATAAAGGCGCTTGCGCGTAACATCCGGCGCCTTCCGGTACTCGTCGTAGATGTTGACGAACCGCGCGACGTCGCCGCGCGCGTTGTTGACGCGCTCGAGGGCGTACCCTTCGGCGGCGCGCACCACGCGTTCCGCCTCGCCGCGCGCGTTCGGCACCGTCTGGTTGTAGTCGGCCCAGGCTTCGTTGATGAGCCGCTCCTTCTCCTGGATCGCCTGGTTCACCTCGTTGAACGCGGGCTTCACCTGGTCCGGCGGGTTGACGTCCTGGAGCACGATCTGGAGCACTTCGATGCCGGTCTCGTACCGGTCGCAGAGCATCTGCAGCTGGACCTTCGCGTCGACCTGGATGCTTTCGCGGCCGACCGTCAGCACCTCGTTGACGCTGTGATCGCCGACGACCGCGCGCATGACCGCTTCGTTCATGTCGCGGAACGTCGTCGCTTCGCCGCGCGAGAAGTCCAGATTGCGGACCTTGAAGAGGTACTTGTACGGGTCCTTGACCTTGTACTGCACGATCCACTCGACGACCGCGACGTTCAGGTCGCCGGTCAGCATAAGCGATTCAGCCTTCGTGCTGTCGTTCTGCTCGAACTCCGATTGCACGCCCGCCGTCGTGGTGCGGAAGCCGAACTCGGTCTTCAACTGCCGCTGGACGGGCACGAGCGTCACGCTCTCGATGAACGGGAACTTGAAGTGCGGCCCGGGCTCCGTCGTGCGGACATACTGGCCGAAGCGCTGCACGACACCGACCGAGTCGGCGTTCACCTGGTAGTAGGTGGAGAAGAGCGCGATGGCCGCGAGCAGGATCAGGGCGATCCGGGTCAGCAGCGTACCGCGTCCCTGGAGGGAGAACGACGGCAGGCGGCCGACGTCGACCACCGTTCCGGCCCGACGCCGCCAATCATCGATATCCATCTGCCTGTGTCCTTTCGAACGCGGGTCGCCCGCGCTCCCGTGCCGTGCTCACCTGAAGAGGAGAACGACCGGGTCTCTTGGTGCAACGCTGGCAGGGAGAAGAAAGAGGTGGTGGACCTGACCGGGATCGAACCGGTGACCTCCTGAATGCCATTCAGGCGCGCTCCCAACTGCGCTACAGGCCCACTGCATGTAGAACTCTGATTCTAACCCAGTTCCGTTCTACCTGGAAGAGTTGGAGGGGCCACCGTGGGCCAGCGTCAGCCAGCGGACCAGCAGCGATGCAGCTTCGCCCGGAGTCGCCCCGTAGAAAGGCATCAACGCCGACGGCATGCCGGGGCGCCTGGCGATCTGGGCGCGCCAGCGATCGATCTGTACCGGCGATGCCTCGATGACGTAGAGGCGGCCGCCGATTTCCTGTTCGAAGCGATGAATAACCGTAGCCATGAACAACAACCGCAGGACACGACACTGACGTGAAGCAAGGCTCTGACATCATACGCAACGTCCGCCAGCAATCAAGCGAAGCCTTGCGCGAAGGTGCCATCCACATGCGATCGCGCCGAAAACCGCCCTGAATCCAGGCCTGGATCCGCTGTCGCTGTCGGCCCATCCACAGCTTTTGCACGGCTGCATCCACACGTTTTCCACAGCGTCGATCCGCCAGGTTCGCGCGAGGCTTCGCTTGACGCTCTCAAGACCGCACACTACGCTTGCACAGCAGGACAGCAGCCATGCCTCGACGCCGCGACGTTGGCCGGTCCGCGGGCCGGTGGGCCCTCTGCGCCCGCGCCATGCTGATCGCGGTGATCGGCGCGGGGCTGGCGGCCGCTGTGCCTGCGGCCGCCGAGGAACAGCCCACGTACCGGCTCTTCCTCCTCGATGACACACCCCTGGTCAGCTACAGCGAAATCACGCACGTGGGTGGCCGCGCCGTGTTCACCGTGCCCCTTGGATCGGCGTCAGACCCTGCCGCCCTGCGCGTCGTGAGTCTTCCTGAGCGACTCGTCGACTGGGAACGGACGAACCGCTACAGCGATGCCGTTCGCCTGCGCCGCTACGCCACGACTCGTGGAGACGACGACTACAAGGCGCTGACCGAGTTCCTCGCGCGGGCCATGAGCGACATGGCGTTCTCCACGGACCCGGCGGAGAAGCTCCGGATCGGCGGAGACGCGCGCCGCAAGCTCGCCGAGTGGCCAGCCGCTCACTTCGGGTTCCGCGAGCTCGAAGTCCGCGAGTTGACGGCGATCCTGGAGGAAGCCATCTCCGACGTGCAGGCCAGCGCCGGC
>JAPKZP010000128.1 GCA_026393735.1 Acidobacteriota bacterium | reverse complement strand
GGGCGCCGACGCCCTGCTCGATGTCACGGCGTACCGGAATGCCGACGCACTCGTGCACGTGCTGCGAGCGTTCACGGATCCGGCGATTCCCCACGCGGCGGGCTCCGTCGATCCCCGGCGCGATGCGCGCGCGATGGAAGACGAGCTGATCCTCGCGGACCTGGCGGTAGTCGAGAAGCGCCTCGATCGGCTCGCCAAGGACATCAAGAAGGCGCGGACGCCCGAGCTGGAACGCGAACAGGAAATCCTGCTGCGCTGCAAACCCCAGCTCGAGAACGGCGCGCCGTTGCGCGCGCTCGAACTTGGCGACGATGACCGTCGGCGGCTGAGGGGTTTCCAGTTCCTGTCGGCGAAGCCGCTGCTGCTGGTGCTCAATGTCGATGAGACCGAGTTGGCCGGCGGAGGAGCCGCGGGCATCGAGCGCGTCGCTGCGCGGGAGGATCTGTCGGGGATCGCGTCGGGCCCTTCGACCGCGCTCGTCGTGGTGTGCGCGAAGATCGAACTGGAGATTGCGCAGCTCGACGCCGCCGACGCCGCGGCATTCCTGTCGGATCTCGGCCTGAAGGAATCCGGGCTCGATCGCGTGATCCGCGCCAGCTACGATCTGCTCGGCTACATCTCGTTCTTCACCGTCGGTGAGGACGAATGCCGCGCCTGGTCCATTCCGCGCCACACGCCGGCGCAGGCTGCCGCGGGTGAGATCCACTCGGACCTGTCACGCGGATTCATCCGTGCGGAGGTCGTGGCCTACGAGCGGCTGATCGCACGCGGGACGATGCAGGCGTGCCGCGATCACGGCGAGGTCCGCCTCGAGGGCAAGGAGTACGTCGTCATCGACGGCGATATCCTGAATGTCCGGTTTGCCACGTGATACCGTAGAGTGCGCCGCTTTGGAGGCTCTGGAGGCGTCGCCCGCAGCAGGTTATGGCCAGCATCCGTTCCATCCTCGTGTGCGAAGCGCAGGTGCCGTTCGTGCGCGGCGGGGCGGAGTACCACGTCCGGCAGCTCGTCGATCGCCTGCGGGAACACGGGTACGCCGTCGACATGGTCTCCATGCCCTTCAAGTGGTACCCGAAAGAGGAGATCCTCGCGCACGCCGCGGCCTGGCGCCTGCTCGACCTCAGCGAGAGCAACGGCGTCGCGGTCGACATGGTTATCGCGACGAAGTTCCCGTGCTACTTCGCGAGGCATCCGAACAAGGTGGCGTGGTTGTGCCATCAGTATCGAGCGGCCTACGAACTGTGCGGCACGGCGTACAGCGACTTCGATCATGTCGACGCCGATGTCGGCCTCAGGCAGACGCTGCTGGCGCTCGACACCGACATGCTGCGGGAATGCCGGGGGCTGTTCACGATTGCCCGGAATACGGCGAACCGGCTCGCCAAATACAACGGCCTCCAGGCTGAGACCCTGTATCATCCGCCGAGGCTGGCTGACCGGTTCAGGCGGGGACCGGGCCAGGACTACGTGCTGTCGGTCGGTCGGCTGGAATCGGTGAAGCGCGTCGATCTGGCGATCCGCGCGATCGCGCTGGCGCCGCCCCCGCTGCGACTCGTGATCGCGGGCATCGGCACCCAGTTGGCCAACCTTCAGCGCCTGGTGGAGGAGCTCGGCGTCGGCGATCGGGTCACCTTCTCCGGGTCGGTCGACGACGACACGTTGCTGGGCCTGTATGCTGATGCCCTCGCGGTGGTGTTCGCGCCGTTCGACGAGGACTACGGGTACGTGACCCTCGAGGCGTTTCTCGCGCACAAGCCGGTCGTCACCGCGATCGACTCCGGAGGCCCGCTGGAGTTCGTTCAGGACCAGGTGAACGGGTGCGTCTGCGAACCGAGCCCGGAGTCGATGGCCGGCGCGTTCGCCCGCTTCTCCGCCGATCCGGCTCATGCCGCCGCGCTGGGCGAGGCCGGCTACGAGCGCGCCCGGCTCGTGACATGGGACGGGGTCATCGAGACGCTTGTAGGGACTGAGGGCTCGGGGCTGGGCGCCAGGGGTTCGGGATGAGCAACTGCGGATCGGGCGCGCGTGGCTGAACCAACCACGACGTCTATCGTGATTCCGGCATTCAATGAGGAGCAGGCCGTCGGACCCCTCGTGGCAGCGCTGCGTGCGGCTGCGTCCTGGCACGAGGTCATCGTCGTCGACGACGGATCGGCGGATGCGACCGCCACGCGCGCACGGGAAGCCGGCGCCACGGTAGTGCGGCACCCGTACAACAAGGGCAACGGTGCGGCGGTGAAGTCGGGCATCCGGTATGCCACGGGCGAATACGTGCTCATCATCGATGGCGACGGCCAGCATCGGGCGGCGGATGCCGTGCGCCTGGTGGCGCGTCTGGGCGACTACGACCTCGTGATCGGCGCGCGCGCGATGAGTACCCAGGCGACACGTGCCCGCCGGACCGGCAACAGCGCGCTGAACTGGCTCGCCAGCTATCTGACGGGCCGACACGTGCCGGACCTGACGTCGGGTTTCAGGGCCGCCCGGCGCGTGCATCTTCGGGAGTTCCTCCACCTGCTGCCCAACGGCTTCTCGACGCCGACTACCACGACACTGGCCTTCATCAAGGGCGGGTACAACGTCTGCTTCGAGCCGATCGAGGCAGAGGCGCGCGTCGGCCGGTCGAAGATCCGATTTGCCCGGGACGGCATGAAGTTCCTGCTGATCGTGCTGAAGATTGTCACGCTCTTCAGCCCGCTTCGCGTGTTCATGCCCGTCAGCCTGGCCGCGTTCGCCGCGGGCGCCGGCTATGCGGTGTGGACGGTGGTTACGCAGTCGCACGTTACGAACTCGTCTGTCCTGCTGATCATGTTCGCGGTCATCGTGTTCCTGGTCGGGCTTGTCTCCGAGCAGATTGCGGCGCTGCGCTTCGAAGGCCGCGAGTAGCTTACAGACGGCATGAATGTCCTAGTCATCGTCCCGACGTACAACGAGCGCGAGAACCTGCCGGTGCTGGCCGCCAAGATCCTCGACCAGTTTCCGTACCGGATCCTCGTCGTCGATGACCAGTCGCCGGATGGAACGGGCGCGGTCGCCGACACGCTGGCGGCCCAGTACCCGGGACGCCTGCACGTGTTGCATCGCACCGGCCTGCGCGGGCTGGGGTTGTCGTACCTGGACGGCTTCAGATGGGCGATGCAGACCGATGCCGATCTCATCTGCCAGATGGACGCAGACCTGTCTCACGATCCCCGGTACCTTCCGGATCTCGTCGCAGCCACGGCGACGTTCGACCTGGTGCTGGGTTCTCGGTACCTCAATGGCATCAGCGTGATGAACTGGCCGCTCCGGCGGATCCTGCTCAGCTGGTTCGCCAACCGCTACGTGCGCGTGATCACGGGACTGACCACGTGCGACACGACGAGCGGGTTCCGTTGCTGGCGCCGCGACGCGCTCGCGCGGCTCGATATCAGCCGGTTCGTGTCCCGACGGTATGCCTTCACCGTCGAGACGGTATTTGACGTGGCGCGCAAGGGAGGCCGGGTCGGAGAAGTGCCGATCATCTTCATCGAGCGTCGCCAGGGCGCCTCGAAGATGTCCGGAGGCGTGCTGCTGGAGTCGATGATCATGCCGTGGCGCCTGGTGCTCCGGAACCGCGGCCGGTTGCGGATCCCGGCCGCAACAACCGCGCGCTGACCGGGCGGCTTGCCGCGTCCGAGGACCGCGTGCTAGGGTTTAGCCTTTCGAGATGTCTGCGCCTGACACGACACCCGGGTTGAGCGTGTTCTTCCCGGCCTATAACGACAGCGGCACCATCGCCAGCATGGTGGTCAGCGCCGTGCTGGCGGCCAGCCAGCTGACGAGTGACTTCGAGGTCCTCGTCATCAACGACGGCAGCCGCGATGCGACACCGCTCATCATCGATGAGCTGGCCAGGATCTATCCGCAGGTACGCGCCATCCACCACGTGGGGAACCGCGGCTATGGCGGCGCCTTGCGAAGCGGCTTCGCCGGCGCCACGAAGGAATGGGTGTTCTATACCGACGGCGACGCCCAGTACGATCCGTGGGAGATGGCCGAGCTGTGGGCCAGGCGCGGTCCCGGCGTGGACATGGTGAACGGCTACAAGATCAGCAGGTCAGACCCCTTCCACCGCATCGTGATCGGCCGCCTCTACCATCACGCGGTGAAGCTGCTGTTCGGACTGAAGGTGCAAGACGTCGACTGCGATTTCCGGCTGATGCGGCGCGCCATCTTCGATCGCGTCGAGTTGACCAAGTCGAGCGGCGTCATCTGCCTGGAGATGATGAAGAAGATCCAGGACGCCGGCTTCACCATCGTCGAAGCGCCGGTGCATCACTACCACCGCGCCTACGGCAAGTCCCAGTTCTTCAACTTCCGCCGCATTGCCCGGACCGGCGTCGACGTTCTGAAACTGTGGTGGGCCCTGGTCGTCAGGGGCGCGGATCAGCCTGCCGGTCCGCGGGACCGTCCGGGGGCGTGAGCATGGACTACCAGGCCTTCTACCGCAACCGCCCGGTGATGATCACGGGTGGCGTCGGGTTCATCGGCAGCAACCTGGCTCGCCAGTTGGTGGCGCTCGGCGCCGAGGTCCTGCTCGTCGACTCGCTCATTCCCGACTACGGCGGCAACCTCTTCAACATCCAGGACATCGAGGATCGGGTCCGGTTGAATATCGCGGACGTCCGCCAGGAAAGCACGATGAACTACCTCGTGCGCCACGTGGACGTGATCTTCAACCTGGCCGGGCAGGTCAGCCACATCGACAGCATGCGGGATCCCTATACGGACCTCGAGATCAACTGCCGCAGCCAGTTGTCGCTGCTCGAGGCCTGTCGCCGCCACAATCCGAAGGCGAAGGTCGTGTACGCGGGCACGCGCCAGGTCTACGGCAAGCCCGATGCCCTGCCGGTCACGGAGCAGCACCTGGTGCGGCCGACGGACGTGAACGGCATCAACAAGGTCGCGGGCGAGTACTACCACCTCGTCTACAACAACGTCTTCGGGGTGCGGGCGTGCTCGCTGCGCCTGACGAACATCTACGGGCCGCGGCAACTCGTGCGGCACAACCGCCAGGGCTTCATCGGGTGGTTCATCCGCCTGGCCGTCGAGGATCGGGAGATTCAGATCTACGGGGACGGCTCGCAGTTGCGCGACTTCGTGTTCGTCGACGATGCGGCGGATGCGTTCCTGCGTGCGGGTGCCATGGACGCGTGCAACGGCGAAGTCTTCAATGTCGGCGGGGCCGAACCCGTCAGTCACCGCGACCTGGTCCACCTTCTCATCGACGTTGCGGGGCACGGACGGGTGCGCTACGTCGACTGGCCCGCCGAGAAGCGGGCGATCGACATCGGCAGCTTCTACGCCGACTCGAGCAAGTTCCGGACGCTGACCGGCTGGCAGCCCGGGGTTGCCCTGCGCGAGGGGCCCGGCCCTTCCGGAGCAGTCTGCGTCATGACGCCCCCCCGCGTTCGCTTCATGCATCTGAGGCCGGCCGAGGACGGCCCGGCCGTCGACGCGGCTATCCGCCGCGTCATCGACCGCGGCTGGTACGTGCTGGGGCCCGAGGTCGAGGCCTTCGAGGACACGTTCGCCCGTGCGTGCGGGGCGTCGTACGGCATCGGCGTCGGCACGGGGACCGACGCCATCGCCATCATCCTGCGCGGCCTCGGCATCGGCGCCGGCGACGAAGTGATCACGACACCCGTGTCGGCGGCGTACACGGCCCTGGCCTGCATGATGGTCGGCGCGCGGCCGGTCTTCGTCGACATCGATCCGACGCGGCTCACGATCGACCCCGCGGGAATCGAGGCCGCGATCACACCGAAGACCGCGGCCATTCTCCCGGTGCATCTGTACGGCCAGCCGGCCGACATGCCGGCGATCGCGGCCATCGCGGCGCGGCACCACGTAGCGGTCATCGAAGACTGCTGCCAGTCGCACCTGGCGACGTGCGCGGGTCGGCCCGTCGGCAGCTTCGGCGTCGCTGCTGCGTACAGCTTCTATCCGACGAAGAACCTTGGCGCGCTCGGCGATGGCGGGGCCATCACGACCGGTGACGCGATGCTGGCCGCGCGGCTGAAGCGCATCCGTAACGGCGGCCAGACCGACCGGTACCATCACGGCGAGATGGGGGTGAACAGCCGCCTCGACGAGATGCAGGCCGCGATCCTCGCGGCACGGCTGCCGTTCCTGCAGGGCTGGACCGACTCGCGGCGTGCGCGGGCGGGGCTCTACCGCGTGCTGCTCGAGGGCGTGTGTCTCGAGGTGCCGCCGCAGTGCGACGCGGGTCACGTCTATCACCTGTTTCCCGTGCTCTCGCCGAACCGCGAGCGCCTGCAGGCCGGCCTCCGAGACGAAGGCATCGAAACCCTGATTCACTACCCCGTTCCGATCCCGCGCCAGCCAGTACTCGCCACCGAGCACCCCGCGTCGTGCCCGGTGGCGGATCGCGTCTGTGCGCAGGTCCTGTCCCTGCCTCTGTACCCGGGAATGCCGGAGGCCGACGTGCGAACGGTGGCGGAGGCCCTGCGCCGCCGGGCCTCGGCCACGTGACGGCGGCGCTCCGCGCAGGCACGCGCACGTCCCGCGGCGGCCGTTCGTGGCAGAATACGGGGACCGGCTCACCGGCGCGGCTCGAGCGGGCCGCGCCGCTTGCTTCTCGGCGCTCCCGCAGATCCTGCGTGAGTGCGATCCCCTCGAGCGGAGGTCTTCTGTGCGTGCATTGATCACCGGCGGCGCCGGCTTCATCGGGTCTCACCTGGCCGAACTCCTGCTGGGCCAGGGGCATGAAGTCTCGGTCATCGACAACCTGTCGACGGGATC
>JAPKZP010000766.1 GCA_026393735.1 Acidobacteriota bacterium | reverse complement strand
GACCGGCGTTGAAGTCGCCCATCCCGTTGTTCAGCAGAAAGCCCGCGCCGGCCACGACGATCTTCGATCCGTAGCCGGCTTCGAGGGGATAGGTGAGCGACACGGCGTTGCGATCCGCATCGACGACGGAGAGGTGCGTGGTCTCGTCCGACTCGGCAGGCCACTCGAAGCTCGAGGGCGACGAGACCGATGCGCGATCCGGCCTGATCGTCTTGCGCAGGTCCGCCGCGTAGTCCTTGGACGTCAGCCGCGCGACGGGTATCTGCGGGTTGAAGGCCGGGTCGCCCATGCAACGCGCACGGTCGGCGAACGCGCGGCGCATTGCCTCGATCATCAGGTGGACGTTCTGCGCGGAGCCCCAGCCGGACGCGGCGAGATCGTAGCCCTCGAGCACGTTCAGCATCTCGATGAGCGCCGTGCCGCCGGAACTGATCGGCGGCATGGAGATCACCTCGTAGCCTCGGTACGTGCCGCGCACCGGAGCGCGCCGCTCGGGTTTGTAAGCCTTGAGGTCAGCGCGGTTGATGAGGCCGCCGTGCGCCGCCATGTCCTGCTCGATGAGCAGCGCCGTCTCGCCCTCGTAGAACCCCGCGGGGCCGAGTTCGGCGATGCGGGTCAGCGTGCGCGCCAGGTCCGGCTGCTTGAAGACCTCGCCCGCTTCGTACGGCACGCCGTTCTTCGAGAACGCCGCGATCGAGGCCGGGTAGTTTTTCATGGACGGCAGCACGCGCCGCAGCGACCCGGCCAGCGACTCGCTGAGCACGAACCCGTTGCGCGCGAGGGCGATGGCCGGTTCGATCAGCCGCTTCCAGGGCAGTTTGCCCTGTTCCTTCCATGCGAGGTGCAGGCCGGCCACCGTGCCCGGGACGCCGACGGAGAGGTAGCTGTCGTGGTGCTTCACCGCGTCGTACTTCCCGTCGGTCAGGAACATCGTCGGCGACGCGCGGCCGGGCGCCATCTCGCGGAAGTCGTACGTGAGCGGATCGCCCGCTTTCGGGCGGAACACGATGAACCCGCCGCCGCCGATATTCCCGGCCGTCGGGTGCACCACGGCGAGCGCGAGGGCCGTGGCCACGGCAGCGTCAACGGCGTTGCCGCCGTCCTTCAGGGCGGCCAGGCCGACGGCGGAGGCGATGGCATTCTGCGACACCACCATGCCGTGCGCCGCGCGCAGGGGTTCAGAAGCCCGCGTCGCCGGTCCGGCCGACGCGATCACGAGTAACGCCACGATCAGTAGACGGACTTTCATGGATGCTCCCGGGGGTGACAGGCTTGCGATTATAGCAGTGGCGGTCATCTCGCGGTGGGCCCGTCGATCGAACACCCGACACTCGAGACCCGGGTCCGTTTATCGAAAAGGACCGCCTGACGAGATGTCTCTATCGAAACCCGTATCGGGTATTCGGAGTAGTCGGCCGCGGTCGAGGCTACAATGGGGGTGGAGGGCAATCCACATGCGGCGTGCGTATTTCTTCGGGCTGGTGTTGGCATTCGCGTCGGTTCTCGGGTCTCCGGCTGCTGTGGCCCAGGGCGGGCCGACGCCCGTGACCGTGACGATCGTCCACCTCAACGACGTCTATGAAATCCAGCCCGTGGAAGGCGGCAAATCCGGCGGCCTTGCCCGGGTGGCGACCGTCATCGACGAGTTGAAGAAGGCGTCTTCGCCTGTGCTGACGACGCTCGGCGGCGACTACCTGTCGCCTTCGGCGCTCGGCACCGCGCGCGTCGACGGTCAGGCGCTGGCCGGGCGGCAGATGGTGGACGTGCTGAACCTGACGGGCCTCGACTGGGCCACGTTCGGCAACCACGAGTTCGACGTGTCCGAAGCGGCGTTCCGCGCGCATCTCACACAGGCGACATTTCGCATCGTGTCGAGCAATGTCACCGACGCCAGCGGCCAGTCCTTTCCCGGCGTGCCGACATCGGCCATCGTCCCCATCACGGCTGCGGGCCGGACCGTGAAGCTTGGGCTGATTGGCCTCACGCTTGGCGCGACGAAGAAGCCCTGGGTGAAGTACCGCGATCCCATCGAAGCGGCCCGGGCGGAGGTCGCACGGCTCCGCGGCCAAGTGGATGTCATCATTGCGCTCACGCATTTGTCGCTCGCGCAGGATGCCGAGTTCGTCGTCTCGGTGCCGGAGGTGGATCTCGTCCTGGGCGGCCACGAGCACGAGAATTGGCAGCTCTCGCGCGGCCCGCGGTTCGTGCCGATCGTGAAGGCCGACGCCAACGTGCGCTCGCTGGCGGTTGTGTCGCTGGCGTTCGGCGCGCCCGGGACCAGGCCGCAGATCGCCACGCGTCTCCAGGCGATCGACGACACCATCGCGTCCAAGCCGTCCGTCGACGCCGCCGCGAAGAAGTGGACCACCGTCGCCTTCGACGCATTCCGTCGCGATGGCTTCACGCCCGAGACCATCGTCGCCACCAGCACCGAGCCGCTCGACGGGCGCGAATCTACCGTGCGCAACCGGCCCGGGCGGCTGACCGACCTCATCACGAAGAGCCTCGCGGACGAGGTGAAACAGGCCGATCTCGCCGTGTTCAACGGCGGGTCTGTCCGAATAGACGATGTCGTGCCGGCTGGCCCCATCACCGAGTACGACATCATCCGCATTCTGCCGTTCGGCGGGAAGGTCGTGAAGGCCGTCTTTGACGGCGCGCTCGTCGCGCGCGTGCTCGAGATGGGCGTCAACAACCAGGGACTCGGCGGCTTCCTGCACACGTGGAACGTGCGGTACGAGAACGGCGGGGGGACCATCGGCGGCAAGCCGCTCGATCCGGCGGCGCGCTACACAGTGGCGCTGACGGACTTCCTGCTGACCGGCGGCGAGATCAACATGGGGTTCCTCACTCGGACCAACCCCCAGGTGCACGACGTGCAGGAGTTCCGCGACATCCGGCGCACTGTGATCGAGGCGATGGCGGCTGCCTATCCCGTCAAACAGCAGCCCCGGCGGCCGTGACCTCCGCTTGGACCAAAGATCGCGTGAGTGGACTACAGTGACGCGCGTGGCGCAGGGCTTCAGCCCTGCGTGACGTGAGTTCTGGGGGTCAGTCGGACGACAGGAGGTGTCATGTACGCGCTGGCGATCATCCGCTACCGCCGGCCGCTTGACGAGGTGCGAGCGCACCACGCCGCGCACCGAGCCTACCTGCAGTCATTGAAAGCGCAGGGCTTGCTGGTCGCGTCCGGCCCGCTCGAACCCCGCAGCGGCGGCGCGCTGCTGCTGCGCGTGCCTGAGGATGCGGTCGAAGCGACGCTGGACAAGATCCGGGACGGCGACCCGTACTGGAAGGCTGGAGTCGGGCAGTACGAACTGCTGGCGTGGAACGTCCACACCGGCCGCGAGGATCTCGACCGGGCGTGAAAGAAATGGGGTCATGAAGCGCCAGAGGGTCAGACTCCATTGCGTTCTGTGCAATGGGCTCTGACCCTCTGGCGCTAGCCGAGACAGGTGCTCAGGCTCGCTATTTTACGGAGAAGTTGTACATCACGAACGTGGCGGTTGCAGGCTCATTGACGCCCGCGCCAAACGCGAAGTTGTTCCCGCCGCCGAATGACAGTCCCATCTTGGTGATGTTCTTCACCGAAGCCGCGAACGCAGCGGCGTGGTCGACAGGTGCGCATCCGGCCACGACGGGTAGGTCCTCGACCCAGCAGACGTCGCCGGCAGCGGCATTCGCCATGTGGCCATCACGGTCCGACCACTGGCTTGGGT
>JAPKZP010000387.1 GCA_026393735.1 Acidobacteriota bacterium | reverse complement strand
GCGCGGCGTGCTCGTCACCGACGTGGACGCCGCGTCGACTGCGGCGCGCGGCGGCGTCAGGCCGGGCGACGTGATCCTCAAGATCAACGGCCAGGCCGTCAGCTCCGTCGCCGAGGCCAGCCGGGCGCTCCAGGCCATCCGCGCCGGCGGCGCAGCCCGCATGCTGCTCTGGAAGGCCGGCCAGGAGACGTTCGTCGTCGTGACGAAGGAGTAGCGATCCTCCGGCGACCCGAGATGGACACCGACTGCCGCGCGCTGATCGTCGAACGCGTCCGGCAGCGGGGTCCGCTCACGGTCGCGGCCTACATGGACCTGGCGCTCTACGCGCCAGGGATTGGCTATTACGCCCGTGCGGTCCAACGGTCCGGCCGCACGGGCGATTTCTTTACCAGCGTCGACGTCGGCCCGCTGTTCGGGACCCTGCTCGCGTCGCACTTCGCGGAGTTGTGGTCGACGGCCAGGCTCGGCGCTGACCGCACGCCGCCGCAGGTGGATCTCGTGGAAGTCGCCGCCGGCAACGGCAGGCTGTCGCGCGACGTCCTCGACGCGGCTGCCAGGCGGCATCAGGGCTTCTACGAGTCGATGGCGCTGCACCTGATCGAGCGCAGCGACGCGGCCCGGGCGGCCCACGGCTCGACCCTCGGGCCGCACGTGAACAAGCTCGCCACGTCCAGCGCGGAGCTGCCGCCTCGCGTCGAGGGGATTCTCTTCGCCAACGAACTGCTGGACGCGCTCCCCGTTCATCTCGTGCAGATGACCGCGTCCGGCCTCGCGGAAGTGTACGTCGACGTGGACGGCGATCACGTCGTGGAGCGGCTTGGGCCACCCTCGACGCCGGCGCTCGCGGCGTACCTGGAGGCGGCCGGGATCGTGCTGGACACGGGCACGCGCGGCGAGATCAACCTGAACGCCGTCGCGTGGATCACCGACGTCGCCCGCCGTCTGACCCGAGGGTACCTGCTGCTCATCGACTACGGGTACGAGGCCGCCGAGCTGTACTCGGCGGCCCACCCGACCGGCACGCTGTCGACGTTTCACCGCCACGTCGTGGACGCACGCACCCAGCCCGGGCGGGCTGCGCGGCCATGGCTCGAGGAGCCCGGCACGCGCGATCTCACCTCGCACGTCGATCTGACCTCGGTGCGCGTGGCCGCGGAGCATGCGGGACTCACCACCGTCCGCATCGTCGATCAGACCCGTTTCCTGCTCGGCATCGTCGAGCGCAGCGGCCTCGTGCCCGAGCTGTCGTCGCCCGACCGGCTCCAGGAGCGGCTGGCCCTGAAGACGCTGCTCATTCCCGGCGGCCTCGGCAGCACCCACAAGGTGTTGGTATTCGCCAAAGGGATCGACTAGATTCCTTCCATCATGACAGGCCCGATGGAGCGCGAAATCAAGCTGCGGTTCGACAGCGCGGCCGATGCGAGGGCGGCCGTCCTCGCGACGGGGGCCGAGCCCATGCATGCCCGCCGCTTCCAGGAAGACTGCCTGTTCGACACCGACGACGAGCAACTGCGGCGGCAGCGCTGCGCGCTGCGGATCCGCTCGGAGGGCCCGCGCAGTGTCCTGACATTCAAGGGACCGGTGCAGCCAGGCCCGGTGAAGATCCGCGAGGAACTGGAGACGGTGGTTGCCGACGGCGAGGTCCTGCGCGCCGTGCTGGAGCGCCTTGGATTGAGCGTCTGGTTCAGGTACCAGAAGTACCGCGAAGAGTTCACCCACCAGGACGTCGTCATCGCGATCGACGAGACACCCGTGGGCACCTTTGTCGAGATCGAGGGCCCCGAGGAAGGCATTCGTTCGACGGCCGCGGCGATGACGCGCGGCCCGGGCGACTACATCCTGGAGTCGTACCACACCCTGTTCGTCAGGAACCGCGAGATTCTCGGCTTCAAGGGCACCGACATGGTGTTCGACGACCCGGGCCGGACGACATGAGCGCCGCGCACCCCGCCGGGCCGACACCGCTCGGGGCGTGGCCGGCGATGGTCCTGACCGCGGGCCTGGGGACCCGGCTCCAGCCGCTCTCGGCCGTACGCGCCAAGCCCGCGCTGCCCGTCGCCGGGCTGCCGCTGGCCGGCCGGATCCTGCGATGGCTCGGGGCGGCCGGCGTGCCGGCGGCGGTCCTCAATCTGCACCACCGGCCCGAGACGATCACGGCCGCCATTGGCGACGGCACCGCGTTCGGCGTCCCGGTGCGCTACTCGTGGGAACCTGACATCCTCGGCAGCGCAGGCGGTCCGGCACGCGCGCTCCCGATGCTCGACGCGGATCGGTTCCTTCTGGTGAACGGCGACACGCTGACGAACCTCGACCTGGCGGCGCTGGTGGCCCAGCACGTCGCGACCGGTGCCCGCGTCACGATGGCGCTCATCGCCAACCCCGATCCGCTGCACTACGGCGGCGTCTCGGTGGACGGCGACGGCCGGATCACAGGATTCCCGCTCCGGGGCCCGGACAACCGGGGCTGGCACTTCATCGGCGTGCAGGCCGTGGATCGGTCGGTGTTCACGCCGCTCGATCCCGATCGGCCGTCCGCAACGGTGGGACAGGTCTACCGGGACCTGATGGCGAGCGACCCGAACGCGGTTCGTGCGTTCCTCTCAGGCGCGACGTTCCAGGACATCGGCACGGCGGCAGACTATCTCGACACCTGCCTGGCGTTGGCGTCCGCCGAGAACGACCCGGCCTGCCTGCGCGGCGCGCGTGTCGCCGTCGAGCCGGATGCGCGGATCGCGCGCTCGATCCTGTGGGATGATGTGACGGTCGGCCCCGGTTGCGCCCTCGACGAATGCGTGGTTGCAGACGGGGTGACGATACCGGCCGGCGCACGGTATGTCCGCCGCGCCATCGTGCACGGCGCCGATCTCGCCGCCGGACCTGACGATGAGCGGATCGGCCCCCTCCTTGTCTCGCCGCTCGACGCACGGCGCCGGGGACCTTCACGATAAAGGCCTGAACGACCATGACGACGCTGCAGTCCGCGCCCGACATTCCGCTGCCCGAGCCCATCACGACGTACCTGACGCGCACCGGCCTCACCGATCCGCGGACGCTCGTGCTGCCGCTGACGGGCGACGCCTCGGATCGCCGGTACTTCCGGGTGCTGCCGCGGGACGGCGAGACCTTCGTGCTCGCGCTGCACACGGCGCCGTTCCAGTACGGCACGCTGCCCTTCGTCAACGTCGCGGGCCTGCTGGCACGGATGCCCGTGCCGATTCCGACGATTCTCGGCCACGCCGACGATCAGGGGATCCTCGCGCAGCAGGACCTGGGCGACGTCACGCTGCAGGCCCATCTCGGGGCCGCGTCACCGGCTGCCCACACGGCGCTGTACCGGCGGGCCATCGACTTCATCGCGACTATCCAGCGGCGCGGCCAGGAACTCGCGTCGGACAAATACGTCCCCTACGGCATCGCGTTCGACGTCGAGAAGCTGACCTGGGAATTCGACTTCTTCGTGAAGCACTTCGTGATGGCGTACCGCGGTGCGACGATCGGCCCCGAGGCGCGCGCCGCGATCTCCGAGGAGTGCGCCGCGATCGTCCGGGAGCTCGCCGCGGAGCCGCGCGTGCTGTGCCATCGCGACTACCACAGCCGGAACCTGATGCTGAAAGCCGGGCAGCTCTTCATCATCGACTTCCAGGACGCCCGGATGGGGCCGGACACCTACGACCTGGCGTCGCTGCTGCGTGACTCGTACGTGGATATCAGCGACGAGACGCTCGAGGACTATCTTGCCTACTTCCTCGCGGTGAAGGGTGTCGCGGGCACCGGCGCCACCGCCGCCACGACCACGGAGTTCCGGCGGCGCTTCGATCTGATGGCGCTGCAGCGCAACCTCAAGGCGCTGGGCACGTTCGGGTACCAGACCGCGGTGCGGCGCAATCCGGTGTACATCCAGTACATGCCGCGCACGCTGCGTTACGCCCGGACCAATCTCATCAAGTACCCCCGTCTCGCGCGGCTGCGCGAACTGCTGGCGGAACACATCGAAGAGCTTCGATAGTCCGCTACAATAGAAGCGTCAGCCAGCGCGAAGGACGGGTCCAGACGTGCAGTTCGGCGTGTCGACGCAGCTCTACCACCAACAGCCGCTCCGGCGGGAGCATCTCGCCGAGATCCGATCGTACGGGTTCGGCGCCGTCGAAATCGTCGCGACCCGATCGCACGTCGACTACCACGACGCCGCCGTGCTCGACGGCGTGGCGGCCTGGCTGGCGGGCGAGCACCTACGGCTGCATGCGGTTCACGCGCCCGTCACCGAGCGGTTCGAGGGCCGTCGCTGGGTCGCGCCGTTCAACAACGCGTCGCCGGACGCCGGCATCCGCGAGCGGGCGGTGCAGGAAGCGCGGGCCGCTCTCGAGATCGCGCGGCGCGTGCCGGTGAGCGTGCTGGTGGTCCACCTCGGGCTGCCGGACTCGTGGCTCACGGCGCCGACCGACAACAGCCGGGAGGCCGCACGGCGCAGCGTCGAAGAGATCGTGGCCGCCGCCGATCCGTTGGGAGTCCGGGTGGCGCTCGAGATCATCCCGAACGCGCTGGCGACGGCCGAGTCGCTGGTTTCGCTCGTCGAGGACGAACTCGACCTGCCGGACCTGGGCATCTGCCTAGATTTCGGCCACGCCCACATCATGGGCCACGTCCTCGAGGCCATCGAGACGGTGTCGGGTACGCTCATCGCCGCGCACGTCCACGACAACCACGGGAGGAAGGACGAACATCTGCCCCCGTTCGAGGGCACGATCGGGTGGCCCGGCGCCGTGATGGCGCT
>JAPKZP010000132.1 GCA_026393735.1 Acidobacteriota bacterium | reverse complement strand
GGCGCTGCCCACCTGGCTGGCCAGGTAGAGTAGCTTGGCGACGAGCTTAGACGCCCAGCGGGTGCCGTCGCCGCGGCCACCGGTCAGCCGCAACTCCAGAAGATTGTGTTCGAGCGCGATCAGCTTCTGAGTCACCTCGTCAGCGGCCTTCTTGACCGTGGCGTCCTGGATGACCCGCCCGCGCTCTTCAATTTGGCTCCGCACGAGCTCTATCTGATTGACGATTGCGGCGGCGGTCTCCATGTCGCGGCGCAAAGCGAAGAGCACCTGTGTTTGGGCCAGGATGTCCGCCTCGGTGCCCTCGGAGTGCGGGTCCTTGCGCACCGTGAGCGGCTGGGTCTGCTCACGCCCGCCAACCGTGAGCTTGACAGTGTAGGTTCCCGGCGGGGCGAGCACTGACATTCGACCGCCGTCTGGTGCCGCCCGCCAGCCTTCCGGCCCCACCCGAACCTCGGGTGCGTACAGCGGACTTGTCCGCAGCCGGATCTCGCTCGTCGGCCCGTAGCGCAGATCCCAGTTGACACGATTGACACCGGCCACCTTGGTTCCCGTAAGGGTACGCACGAGCTGCCCCTTCTGATCGAGGATGGTGATGGTGACGGCTTCACCCGTGGAGGTCTTCAGGTAGTAGTTGACGTGTGCGCCGTACGTCGGGTTCTCACCGACACTTGGATCCTCGTCCTTGACCACCGAGAGCCCAGTCAGCGGGCGGAACCGGTACGCGGGACGCGGCGAGAAGAGATGGGTGTCGGTTGCGAGGATCTGCGGCGTCAACTGCTGGAGCGGCGTGATATCGTCCAGGATCCAGAAACCTCGGCCGTACGTGGCAATCACCAGGTCGTTGAAGTGCTCCTGCACCGTGATCCCGTAGACCGGCGCGTGCGGCAAATTGGTCTGCAGCGGCTGCCAGTTCTCCCCATCATTGAATGACACGTAGATGGCGTTCTCCGTGCCGAGATAGAGCAGCCCGCGCCGTACCGGATCCTCCCGGATGCAGTGCGCGTAGCTGAGCATGCTGCGCGTGATGCCGTTGGTGATCGCCTTCCACGTCTGGCCGTAATCGGTCGTCTTGTAGACGAACGGGTCGCGGTTGTTGACCTGGTGGAAATCGACGGTCAGATAGGCCGCCCCCTCGTCGTAGCGCGAGGGCTCGATGCTGTGGATCGATCCCCATGGCGGCAGGTTGGCAATGTTCTTTGTGAGGTTCGTCCAGGTCTTCCCGCCGTCCCGCGTGATGTGCACCAGCCCGTCATTGGTGCCGGCCCAAAGAAGCCCCGCCCTTTTCGGCGATTCCGCGAGGGCGTAGACGACGCCGGCATACTCGACCCCGATGTTGTCGGGAGTCAGGCCGCCGGAACTCTGCTGCCGTGTCCTGTCGTTCAGCGTCAGATCCGGACTGACGACTTGCCAGCTCTGGCCGCCGTCGGTCGATCGGTGCACGTGCTGGCTGCCGGTGTAGATCGTGTTGTGATCGTGGGGCGAGATAAGAAACGGCGCGTCCCAGACGAACCGGTACTTCAAGTCGGCCGCTGGTCCGTTCGCCTGGTCCGGCCACACCTCGACGTTGCGGGCCTGCCGCCGGCTCTCGTCGTAGCGGACGACGATGCCGCCCACCATGCCCGAGCCGGATCCCGTGGACCAGATGATGTTCGGATCGACCGGGTCTGGCGTCGCCCAGCCGCTCTCGCCTCCGCCCACGGTGTGCCACAGGGCTCGCGGAATGCCTGGGTTCATCCCGCTGCCGATCAGCGGCTCGAGTCGGCTGTTGCTCGGGCCGCGATACGACGGTCCATCCTGTCTGTTGCCATAGACGTAGTAGGGAACCTGATTGTCGACCGTCACGTGGTACATCTGGGCGATTGGAAGCCGGATGCGGTTCCAGCTTGGTCCGCCGCGGTTCTGCGAGATCGACACGCCCAGGTCGTGGCCCACGATCATCCGATTGCCGTTGGTCGGATCGATCCACATGTCGTGGTGGTCGGACCCGGGGGCGTCGAGCCATCTCGTTTGTGGCACCAACGCCTGGCCGCCGTCGATCGATTTGCTGAACACGCCGGTGAGGTAGTACGTCTCGTTCTCGTTGTCGGGCGCGACGACCATACGCGAGTAGTAGTGCGGGCGTCCCATGGCGTTGCGGTCCGTACTGATCATCCGCCAGGCGTCGCCTCCGTCCTCTGAGCGCCAGATCTGCCCCTGGTCGGTCTCCTTTCCGTTCCAGGGAATGCCGTCGCCGGTCTCGATGAGCGCATAGACACGCTTCGCGTTCGACGGAGCGATGGCGACGGCCACTTTGCCGACCGGACGGGCTGGCAGGCCCCGGCCCGAAAGTCGCTTCCACGTCAGGCCCCCGTCACGCGACACGAACAGCCCGCTGCCGGGACCGCCGCTTTCGCGGCCCCACGTGTGAATCTCGAGTTGCCACATCCCCGCAAACAGAATTCTGGGGTTGCTCGGATCCATCGCCAGATCGGAGCACCCCGTGTTCTCGTCGACAAACAGCATCCTGGTCCAGGTCTGGCCGCCGTTCGCCGTCCGGAACACCCCACGCTCCGGCTGCGGGCCATAGGCGTGACCAAGCGCGCACGCCAGCACGATGTTCGGATCTTTCGGGTCGATGACCAGCCGTGGGATCCGGCCAGTCTGTTCGAGCCCCGCCAGCGCCCAGGTCTTGCCGGCATCTATCGACTTGTAGATACCCTGGCCCACGGAGATGTGGCTGCGGATCTTGCCCTCGCCCGTGCCCGCCCACACGACGTTGGGGTCAGAGGGTGCGACGGCAAGCGAGCCAATCGACAACACGGGCTGTCTGTCGAAGATCGGTTGCCAGTGCAGGCCGCCATCGATGCTCTTGAAGATGCCGCCAGAGGCGGCGCCGGCGTAGTACACCAGCGGGTCGCCTGGCACGCCGGTGACGGCGCTGACGCGGTTCCCCTCGGGGCCAATGTGGCGCCACCGAAGCTCCTTGAACATGTCGGCGCCCGCGCCGGCACCCTGTTGCGCGGAGCCTGGCACCATGTGAGCCGTCACGCACGCCAGAATGACCGCCGCGCCGGTCGCGAACGCTCTCCCCGGAGATCGCGACACCGCTCACCTCCCTGTTCCCGTGGGGCTTCGAGAATTCAGTCTCGTTCGTCGCGCCGCTGACCGGTCGCTGCCGCGGCGGTCGTGATGATGTGCGGGACACTGCGCTGTCGCAGCAACTCATTGAATGCCGCCAGATCGCGTGTGCGAAGTGCGTCGAACTGGCTCTGGTAGCTCGCGAGCTGTTCTTCGAGCAGTTTCTGAACCTCCAGTTGCTGGTTCGTCGGCTGGAAGTCAGCGCTGGCCAACTCGTTGGCCAGATAGCCAAGCTTGCTGATCAGCCGGGGCGTCGCGCCCACGACCGCGGCGGGTCCCGTCCCTCCGACGCCGAGGAGGTTCTGTTCGAGCGAGATCAGCTTCTCATTCAGCCCGATACCGGCCGTCTTGATTGCGGCGTCGTCGATCACGCGCGCAAGCGCGTCGATCTGGACCCGTATCAGCTCGATTTGGTTGACGACATCGACAACGCTGTTCGTGTCGCGGCGCAACTCGAAGAGCGTCTTCATCTGCGCCTGAATGTCCGCCTCGGTGCCGGCCGAGTGCGGATCCTTGACCACGGTGAGCAGTCGGGTGAACTCGCGCCCGCCGGTCGAGAGTTTCACCGTGTAGCTTCCTGGCGGGGCCAGGATCGAGATGCGGCCTTGCGATCCACCGCCACTGGTCCGCAGCCGGACGTCCTTCGTCGGGGCGTAGCGGAGGTCCCAATAGATTCGATTGAGACCGACGACGCTCGTCCCGGGGAGTGTACGAACGACCTCGCCCTTCTGATCGAGAATCGTGACGGTGACGGGACCGTTCGGCAGGCTCTTTAGGTAGTAATTGATGTCCGCGCCGTACGGCGGATCATTGCCGGCGGAGGGCTCGTCCTCGCGGATCACCGAATCGTTGGTGATCTGGCGGAAGCGGTACGCCTGCCGCGGAGCGAACAGGTGCGCGTCACTCGCCAGCACTTGTGAGGTGGACTGCTGCAGTGGCGTGATGTCGTCCAGGATCCAGAAGCCCCGCCCGTAGGTCCCGATCACCAGGTCGTTGAAGTGTTCCTGCACCACGATGCCGTACACCGGCGCGTGCGGCAGGTTCATCTGCAGCGGCTGCCAGTTCTCCCCATCGTCGAACGAGACGTACATGCCGTTCTCGGTGCCCAGATACAGCAGCCCGCGCCGCACTGGATCCTCGCGGATGCAATGCACGTAGCTGAGGACGGTGTGCGGGATCCCGTTGGTGATCGCCTTCCACGTCTTGCCGTAGTCGATGGTCTTGTAAATGAACGGATCGCGGTTGTTCACCTGGTGGAAATCCACCGTGAGGTAGGCTGCGCCGGCGTCGTACCGCGACGCGTCGATGCTGCTCACCGTGCCCCACGCCGGCAGGTTCGGCAGGTTCTTGGTGAGGTTGGTCCAGGTCTTGCCGCCGTCGCGCGTGAGGTGCACGAGGCCATCGTTGGTGCCGGCCCAGATGAGCCCCTTCTCGATCGGCGATTCGTCGATCGAGAAGACCACGCCCGCGTAGTCGACGCCATTGTTTTCCGGCGTGAGGCCGCCGGAGCTTTGCTGGCGGCTCTTGTCGTTGAGCGTCAGGTCGGGGCTGATCTCTTGCCAGCTCTGGCCACCGTCCGTGGTCTGGTGCACGAACTGGCTGCCGACGTACACCTTGTTCCGGTCGTGTGGCGACATCGTGAACGGCATCGTCCAGTTAAATCGGTACTTCAAGTCGGCCGGGGGGCCACCCGCCTGATCGGGCCACACCTCGACATTGCGGAACTGGCGGCGGCTCTCCTCATAGCGCATCACGATGCCGCCGACGTGGCCCGAGCCCGATCCGGTCGACCAGACGATGTTCGCATCGACGGGGTCGGGCGTGGCCCAACCGCTCTCGCCGTTGTTCAGCGTGTGCCAGTAGGCCCGCGTGATGCGGGGATCGCCACCGCTCCCGCCATTGGCGATCGACACCTCCGCCGAAGCGTAACGACGGCTGTTGCTCGGGCCGCGATAGCCGGGACCGTCCTGCCTGTTGCGGTAGTCGTAGTAGGGAATCTGGTTGTCCACGGTGACGTGGTACATCTGCGCGATTGGGAGACAGATGCGGTGCCATGTTGGCCCGCCGCGGGCAATCGAGATCGCCAGGCCCAGATCGTGACCCACGATCATCCGGTTGGGGTTGGTGGGGTCGATCCACATGTCGTGGTGATCGGCGCCAGGACCGTCGGCCCACCGTATCGCGGGCACGACCGTCTCACCGCCGTCGATAGACCGGGCGAACCTGCCCGTGATGAAGTACACGTCGTTCTCGTTGTCGGGCGCCACAGCCATCCGCGAGTAGTAGTGCGGGCGCTCCACTGCGTTCCGATCGGCCGTGATCATGCGCCACTGCTCGCCCCCGTCGTCTGAGCGCCAGACTACGCCCCGCTCGGTCTGCTGACCGCGCCATGGGACGCCGTTGCCGGTCTCGATCATGGCGTAGACGCGGTTCGGGTTCGACGGCGCTATGGCCACAGCCACCTTGCCGACGGGGCCCGTCGGGAGACCATGGCCGGTCAGGCGCGTCCACGTGACGCCGCCGTCGCGCGACATGAACAGGCCGCTCCCGGGCCCGCCGCTGTCGCGACCCCACGTGTGAATCTCGAGTTGCCACATGCCCGCGAAGAGGATGCGCGGGTTCTTCGGGTTGATCGCGATGTCGGAGCAACCTGTGTTCTCATCGACAAAGAGCACGCGCTCCCACGTCTTGCCGCCGTTGGTGGTGCGGAACACACCGCGTTCCGGCTGCGGGCCATACGCATGACCGAGCGCACAGGCCAGGACGATGTCTGGGTTCTGCGGGTCAATGACGAGGCGCGGAATGCGGCCGGTCTGCTCCAGGCCCATCAAGGCCCACGTCCTGCCCGCATCGGTCGACTTGTAGATGCCCTGGCCGACCGAGATGTTGCTGCGGATCTTGCCTTCGCCCGTGCCGGCCCACACGACATTCGGGTCTGAGGGTGCAACGGCCAGCGCGCCAATCGACGCCACCGGTTGGTCGTCGAAGATCGGCTGCCAGTTCACGCCTCCATCGCTGGTCTTGAAGATGCCGCCCGAGGCAGCGCCGGCATAGTAGACACGCGGATCGCCCGGTATGCCGACGACGGCGCTCACGCGGTTTCCCTCAGGACCGATGAACCGCCACGGGAGCTGACTATACAGCCCGTCGACGCTTGCGCGGGTGTTCTGCTGCGCGAACCCCGGCGCCGCGTAGGCCGCGGCCAACGCCAGGATGACGGTCACGCGGGTCGCCCACGCTCTACTGGTAGTTCGTGACACGTGCTCTTCCTCCTGTTGGATTACTCGGCATCCTGCCAGCGGGGCGGGGCATGACCCCGCCACGCTGAGGACGAAGGTCCGCTAGAACCGCCACATGGCCATGAACTGGAAAGCCCGTGCAGGCATCCGGTTGGTGGCCGACAGGTATGCCGTGTTGTAGAGCTGGTTGGCCCCGGTAGCGTACTGCGTGTTCGCGCCCGAGTTGAGGAGATTGTAGATGTTCAGCGAAGGCGTCACGGCGCTTCGCCCTAGCTTGAATTCCCGACCAATCTTCAGCTGCAGGGCCCTTGTGGGTTCGTTGAGCGTCTGACCTTCGCCGCGCGTTGGAAAATTGATACGGATAGTCGTCGCAAGAGGGTTCGCCTGTTTCGTTCCATTGGCCAGGGTGACCGTGGACGGTCCGAAGGTCGGGTCGGCCGCCGCCAACCTCGTGTAGACCACACCGAGGTAATCGCCGGACGACACCTCATACGAACCGGCCAACGTAACCCCCCAAGGGGCGAGATAACTGCCGGCCAGGCGGAGCGAGTAGGGCCGCCATCCCGCAAAGGTCGGTGTGGGTCCCGTCCCGTCCAGGGAGTTGTTGTCGTTGTTCCCGGATGACGATGGGAGTATGCGATCGTTGGCAAATGCGTTCGGTTGGATGAAGCGCGCCGGGTCGGTCGGGTTCCACGTCCCCGCGATATGTTGCCACTGGCGCGAGAGGCTCATCATCGCCTGGAAGTTGTGCGAGAGGTTCTTGGCCAGCACCACCTCCAATGCGGTCACGACTTCCGAACTCCAGGTGTTGTTGACCTCCTGATAGACGATCCCGCGAGTCGGGTCGACCAGGCCAAAACCACCGAAGGGCTGGTTGGGTCCGCTCGGGTAGATGCCGTTGATGTCCACCAGTCCGTATGCGTCCTTGAAGATACGCCGACGCCCAGACACATCGAGACTGAACTGTCCGGGAAACTGCTTCCGGTACCCGAGGATGAACTCGTCGACGTACGGCTGATGGAGGTTCTTGGCGAATTGGAGGGCAGCCAGCGCCGCAGAGGGTGGGTTGGTGGTAACGGTCGTCTGTGCGCCGGTCTTGTCGAGGTAGACGTCGCGAATGGTCACCGGAGAGATGGTCGCGAATGATTCAACGACGTCGCTGCCGGCCATCTGATCCGCAATGCGCCCCGCGAAGAAGCGCAAGACATTCTTGGCATCCTTGGTGACCAGGTACGACAGGCCGAATCGTGGCCCAATCGACGTGCCCTTCATCCGCTGCAGGTTGAAGATCGCATCGTACCGCCGAACCCAGTCCACGCGAACGCCGAACGTCGCGGTAATCCGGGCGTGGGGCTTCCACGAGTCCTGGGCGTACACCGCGATGTCCTTGTCCCGCGCCGACACGGTGTGCACCGTGCTCGGCGTGATGTACTGTCTGCGGTACCACGTGGTGCCGGCCGCGGGATTGCTGGGGTCGATCTGCCGATCCTCCTGGAGGACGAAGCCGTCGTTCACGTATTCATTCGTTACATCGTAGTGGCTCGCGGGCGCGGCATCGAGTCCGGCCTTGAACTCGTGAGAGCCTGCCCACCCCTCCTTGAAGTACGTGACATTGCCCTGAAAGTAGACCGCCGAGGAGGGCGAGAAATTCTTCGACTGCGTGTTGTTCATGCGCACCAGGGTCCCCGTCGTGGTCGGAAGACCGCTCGACAGGAATATGTCCTTGGTGATGAGGACTTGAGGACCGCTTCCGATCAGATTCTTGTAGGTGTCCTGCCCGGCGTTGCCCTTGTTGCTGTAGGCGAGGGAAACGGTCGAGGTTGTGTGCTCGCCCCAGAGAGAGTTCAGCCTGGCTTGCGCCAGCGACCCGCCTCCGGACTGGAAGATGAGCTTGTCGGCATCGTTCGCCTGGAACGAGGTGTATTGCGCGCGGTCGTAGATGTAGAAGGTCGACAGCACGTGGTTCGGGTTGAGCTGCGTGGTCACCTTGACAAAGGGGTTTGCCGCGACGCCCCATGTGTTGTCGAAAGGCTCAAACCCTGGCCTGAACGCGGTCAGATTGGCGAGGTCCAAAGGGGTTCGGCTGATGCCGTTCGTGTCTGAGGCCCAGCGAAACGTGCTGAAGAACCACGCCTTGTCCTTGACGATGGGACCACCCAGTGACAGGTCCACCTGGCGAACGCCCTCTGGTTTGGGCAAGCCGCCTGGCACCCGTCCGCCGCTGCTGTTGTTGGCATTCCACGCCATGGGCTGGAGCGTGAAGCCCGCCGCTCCCTTGAAGGCATTGCCACCTTGCGGCGCAACGACATTCAGATAGAGGCCCATGGTCAAGGGGGTGGACGGCTCGGCACCGCCCGTTCTGAGTTCCGTATCCATGATGGTTTCGGTGCTCATGCTCGTCCGCGCGGGTGCGGGATTGGCGAATCCCCCGAACTGTGCGCCTTCCAGGGCCGTATAGCTCGCGAGCTGGCTCGAGCCCATGAAGTAGTAGATCCGGATGCCGCTGCCATCATTGGCCTGGCGCGACCCGACGCCAGGAACCATGTCGACGGTATCAGTGAAGATCCCCCGTGAGGTGATTGGGGTGGCGCGAACCAGCTCGCCGCTGATCGTGAACGAGCTGCTCGCCTTGAGGGTCTCAATCATCGGCGACTCGGCCTTGACTGTGACGGTCTCCGCCAGACCGCCCACCCTCATCTCGATGTCGATGCTGAAGGTGCTGCCGGCCCGCATCACGATCCCTTCACGGCGATACGGTGCAAAGCCAGCCAGCTCAGCCGTCAGAACGACAGCGCCCGGAGGCAAATTGAGTACCCGGTAGTAGCCATCAGCATCGGTCACGGCAATGACGGGCGCGAGGATCTGCGGACCCGTGGCTGTTACCGTGACGCCCGGGAGTACGCCTCCCTGCTCGTCCTTGATATAGCCCCTGAGACTGCCCAGGTCAGTTTGGGCGTGAGCCGGGATCGATGCGAACAGACACACCGCTACGACGAATGCGAGAACGGTCTTCATTCCTGTCCTCCCAGGCTCGGCTTGGGTGCCGAAGAGTGCCCTGTTGAGTGCTCGGCCACCGTGGAACGGCATCAGACGGCTCCATGGATGACGACGGGCTCGAATTGCACCGGCTTAATCTCGCCGGCGATCACGACGAATGCGGCGTAGGCGACCAGTGGCAAGATGCCTGCAATGACGAAGGGACCCGTAAAGGAACCGTAGGTGTCGACCAGCTTCCCGGTCACGTAGGTGAAGATGATGGCGCCGATGCCGCCACCAAACGCGGTGATTCCGTACACCGTTCCGACGAATCGGGGCGCGACGATATCTCCGGGTATCGTCTGGCTCGTGGTGGCCCAGCCGCCGTGGCCGAATGTCGCCAGGCTGATGAAGAGCACAAAGCCCAACGGTGTCGGGGCCCACAGAGCCGGGATGCTTCCAACCATGCACAGGACGCTGGTCAGCATCACGATCTTGCGCGCGCGGTCGAGCGTCCAGCCATGTGTCATGAGCCACGAGGACATCCAGCCTCCGCCGATCTTGCCGGCATCGAGCGTCAGGAAAGGAATGATCAGGAGGGCGCCGATGTTCATCAGGGACACGTCACGGTAGTTCTTCAAGTAGATGGGAAGCCACGTGAAGTAGAACCACCCGCACGGCTCCTCGAGGAACCTGGCCACGGCCACCGCAATGACCAGCCGCTGCTTGAGAAAGAACGACCATCCGACCCGCTGTCCGGGCGCGAGGTCTGCTTGTTCCGTACGGTGGGCCAGGATGTAGGCGCGCTCTCGTGCCGCGAGTCGGGTGTTCTTCTCGACCGGCGCGTAGTACCGGAGCCAGAACGGTAGCCAGATCAGACCGGGCACGGCGACCACGATGAATGCCGCCTGCCAGCCAAGCCACACAATTAGCGACGCGGCGACAACCGGCGTGAGCATGGCACCTATAGCAGACCCGCTCTGGAAGATCCCGACCGCGGTCGCCCGCTCCTTCGGTGGAAACCACTCCGCGCAGACCTTGACACCGGCGGGATAGTTGATGGACTCCGACAGGCCCAGCAGGAATCGAATTACGCTGAACTGCGCGACGCTGCGGCTGAGCACGACGAGGAATGACATGCTGCTCCACACGAGCACCGCGAGCGTCATGCCCCTTCTAGCGCCGATGCGGTCGACAATCAGTCCCGCGAACAATTGCCCGACGGTGTAAGCAATCAGAAACGCATTGGCGATGAGCGCAATATCGCCATTGCTGAAGTGGTATTGCGCAGCGATGACCGGCGCCGCGATCGACAGCATCTGCCGGTCCATGTAGTTGTTGACCGTGATCACGAACAGCAGAAGACAGATCAACCAGCGGTAGCGGCCGATGTTGCCGGGTGATGACCCGGGCGGCCGATCCACCGGCTCCGAGCCGATACGCGTCGGCGTCGGGTCTGCTTGACCTCCGTGATGCCCACGTCCCGTCTGAGGCGGTGCGGTGGTGATCAACGGCAGAGTTCCATCGGGTCTCCGATGCTGGCGTCGTCTGGCAGGTTTTCGCTCCCGCGCGCCAGCCCCCTGAGCCTGGCGCGGTCTTCCATCAGCCTGAAATGCTCGGCCAGCGCTTTGGCGGCGCAGGCCGAGTCTTGACGTTCGATCTCCTCGAAGATGCGCTCGTGGCTCCTGAGACTGCCTTCATAGTCGGTCAGTAACCTGACGGTTTCGTTCCGGCTCTGAACCAGCAGGTGCGCGAGCATTTCGACGATGCTGGCCATCACGGTGTTCTTGGCGGCCTCGACAATGCGCGTGTGGAATTCAACGTCGTGCTCACACCACCGATCCGGCACCCCGGCTGACGCTCTCATGCCGGCCAGCGCAATCCGCATGTTCTCGAGGTCCTGCTCGGTTCGCCGCTCCGCCGCCAGCGCGGCCAACTTCACCTCCATCGTCTGGCGGGTCTCGAAGAGGTCCGGCTTGACCCTGCCTTTGACGGCAATCGCAAAGTCCAAAGAAACCTTGAGGCTCTCGCTGATGGTTTCCTCGAGGTAGGAGCCGTCGCCCTGGCGACTGCGGATGATGCCGAGCACCTGGAGCGCCTTCATCGCCTGGCGAAGAGTGGGTCGGCTGACGCCGAGCACCTTGACCAGTTCGCGCTCCGACGGCAATTTGCAGCCAGGTATCAGGACACGTTGGAGGATCAGGTCCTTGATTCGCGAGATCACCTCGTCCGTGATGGCCGTGCGCCGGATTTGAGGACCCCACTCTGTTCGGTCGGTGGACGCAATGGCCATTGGGTGCATATGTTGAGCGGAAGTCGTCTTTGTTGTCAAGGTACTTGACAAGCCATGTAGTGGACAGACAAGCTTACCATTGTCGATCTTGTCCTGACGATGGACCTTGGATGGGAGCGGGGCGATCCATAACCTTGGCGGTGGAGGTTGATATGCGGCCGAACCCAGCAAGACGGGCGCTGCGGGCCCACGAGAGCCTCGTCTGCATCCAGCCGCATTTCCCCTCGCCTGAACTCGTAGAGTTCCTCGGCTATCTGGGATATGACTGTGTCTTCCTCGATGCGGAACACGGTGGCCTAAGCATCGAGCGGGCACAGGAGATGGTCCGGGCCGCCGACGCGAGCGGGATCCCGACGCTGGTCCGGGTTCCGCGCCACGAGCCCGACGTGATCGCGCTCGTGGCCTCGAGGCCCCACGAGAACCCACGCTGAGGGCCCTGATGTTCATCCACCTTCTCTCGACGTGATGCTATGCAAGACGAAGAACACGCCACGC
>JAPKZP010000306.1 GCA_026393735.1 Acidobacteriota bacterium | reverse complement strand
GCAGCCAGGTCGATGTACTCCCCGCCGCGCGGTTCCGCCACGCCGCGCAGCCACGCGTGGTCGGCCGCCTGGGCGGTATTGATCGCGATAACCGGGCAGGCGGGGAACCTGGGGTCGCCGCCGCCGAAGGTGCCGAGGCCGTCCGAGATCAGGAGCACCTCGTCGGCCGGCTGGCTGCCGAGGTCGAGCGCCCCGAAGCTCGTCGCACCGTCCAGGGAGGCGCTCTCAATGGCCTTCCGGAGGTCGGCCCAGTTGCCCGACTTCACGGCCTCCATCGTGTTCCTGAAGACCGCGAGCGACACCGTCGCATTCCCGAGCCGCTGCACGTAGGCGTCGAGGAACTGGAGTTCCTTGGCCCTGTCGCGCAGGCGGGCGCTGTAGGAGGCGTCCCAGACGACGAGCAGGCGTTTCGGCAGGATCTTCGGCTGGCGGCCCGCGCGCGGCGACACCGTCACATAGAAGTAGCGCGTGCCCTGGTCGACAGCGACGAAGGCGCCGAGGCCCTACTCGCCCTTGGGGACGACCACGGTCAGGGCCTTGTCGAGGACGACATCCCGCTGCGTGTCTTCGGCCACGAACGCACGCTGCCAGGCCTTGAAGGCGAACGTGGCGAGCGGCGACGACGTGACCTTCGGCGCCTCGGCCTGGTCCAGCACCTCGACGCGCAACGTGAACGTATCCACCTTGTCGGCAAAGGCCAGGGGCAGGTGATACAGCAGATCCGCTCCGTCCCCCTTCCCGGTGTCCTTCAGTTCCTGTTCGTAGGCGATGACCACACGCTTTGATCCCTGCGCGGGTATCGGGTAGACGCGGGCGCGAAAGCTGTTCCCGGACGTCATCTCCAGCAGGCCGGGGTCGATGCTGCGGCGCACGACATCCTCGAACACCTGGCGGCCCTTTTCCTTTTCGACCACCACGCCTTCCCGCAGGGCGCCGTTGACGTCCATGGCGAAGCGGCTGACCGTCTGGCCCTCGCCGAGCGGAAAGACGAGCTCTCCTTCCAGCACGCCGAGTTGCGGGTTGAAGACCGAGAGGTCCCACGTTGTCGTCGCGAGATGACCCACAATCTTGACGTCGACCCGGAGCGACTGCAGCCGCATGGGGGTGCTGGTGCGGGAGTTCTGCCAGGGCGCCCGGATCACGGGCATCACGAGCGCGTCCTGGGCGACCGCCGGGGCGGCGACGAGCAGGGCGAGGGCGGCGAGCGACATGGATCGGCGCATGGGTCCTCCTGAGTTACGGATGAGTGTCCGGCCCTGTCGTAGGAACCGTTACCTTGAGAACGGCCGGGCCGAGAACCCTTGCACGGCGAACGGACGACGACCGGCGGGCGCGCCTCCTACTTCACCACCTTCAGCTCGGCGCGGATCGTCGTGGTGGCGGCGGCGGGCGTCTCCAGCTTCAAATGATAGCCCCGCTGCTCTTCCGGACCCTCGGTAATGGACCCGGGGCGGCCGGGAGCGGTGAGTTGCGTCTTCTCGACGCTCGTCCGCCCGTCCTTTGGCGACGTCATCGTCGCCACCAGCGACGGCGCAGTCCCCCCCAGCAGGAATGTCCCGCCCCGTGACTCGATGGGCACGTCCGAGTGGAGGAACCACTGGATGGGCGTCGCCTGCCGGGTCTCGATGGCATCGTCAACGACGAATCCGTCCTTGCCGTCGAACTCAAACGTCCGGTGGAAACGCACCAGCCCGGCCGACGGGAGGTACGCGCCCGCGGCTTCAGCCTCGATCCGCACGCGCGCCCCGTCGACGTGCATCGCGGAAATCCGGATCGAGTCGAGGGCAGTCTGATCCACTTTTGGCCAGACGTCGTGATCGCCCTCGTCGCCCTGCCCCTGGCCGCCGATGGTGATGGTGTTGTGGTGCCGCGCCTGCGGCTGGCCGGCGTAGCCCGTGTCGCCGCTGAGGTACTTCCCGTTCGCCCAGATGATGAAGCTCCCGGCGTCGGGATGCGCGTGGCCGCTGCTCAGGCGCCATTCCGGGATGGTGGCGAGCAGTTTCGTTGTTCGGTGGCCCTCCGGCGGACCGGCCTTGAGCGCAAAGGCCGTGGCGGACGCATCCCACGACGTCCGGTAGAACGCGACACCGGAATCCTCGAAATGGTGCGCAAGCGGGATCTCCGACATGGGCGCCGCCTTGAGGCCGGGGTCGCGCCACAAGAGCGTCAGCCACTCTTCCTGGTTCGTGTGGCCGAAGCCCGCGCAGCGCTCGGCAACGGCCTGGGCCTGCGGATCCTGGAACCGCGCAGCGACCCGGTACAACAGGTTGAAGTTGCTCTTCAGCGTGCCGGTCGGGTATTCGCGAGCGTAGTCCTCACCCTGCTTCGCGCGCGTCAGCGGGCCCTGCCAGATGTCGCCGAAGTCGAACACCGTCTGGCCGTCCGGCATGATGATGTGCGCGATCATGTACTTCCAGTTCCTGAACTGACCGCGGTCCCACAGGTTCTCGCCGGTGCTGTGCTCCCAGGCATCCAGGAAACGGACGAGCCAGGGCGTGGAGAAGATCCAGTACTCCATCCCTTCGTAGTAGAAACCGTCCGGGCTAAGCAACTGGCCCGCCCGGTGATTGTGCGCGCGGGCGAGCACGGCCCACTTCTCCGCGTTCGGCGACTCGCCCATCAGCGCGAGGGCGGTCACGGCCAGGCCGGAGGTCGGAATGAAGTCGTGGTTCTGCGTGAAACTGAGGCCGCGCCCGGACTTGGGTGCGAACGCGTCGTAGACGAGGTCCGCGTGCCGCTCGAGCGACTTTCGGATGCGGGCGCGCTCGTCGGGCGTGAACTCGCTGTAGAGCAGGTCGTAGGCCCACCCGATCGCGTACAGCAGGTGGCCGGCGGCAAGGTCCGTGTTGGGCTTGTTGAACGTGTACCCCCACGGCTCGTAGTCGATGGCCGCCAGCGTCCAGGTCTTGGCGGCGGCCAGGTACTTCGGATCCTGCTCGATCGCGTACGCGAAGCTCGTCCCTGCGATCTGCAGGGCCACGTTGTTCTGTGCGCGCCGATCCTGGGAGCCGGGCGGCGGCGGCGGCGCCTGCGTCAGCGACACCAGCGTGGCGAGCGCGCGCTGCCACTCCGCCTTGTGCGTCGTGCGGGCGCGCTGCCGAAGCACTGCCAGTTCCGCCGTCGTCACAAAGACGCGCGGATGCACGCCGACGAGCGCGGGCTTCAGGCTGACCTTGTGCGCGAGCAGCTGCGCGAACGTGGGAATCGACTCCTGGGCGGCCGTCGGCGCGGCCGAGCCGACGAGACCCGCCGCAAGAACCGCGAGCGCGACCGCGAACGCCCCGAATCCCCTGCGATGGCCGAATCGATTGCCGTTCACCAACATGCGGCTGTACTCCTCTGCTTCCGGTGCCTGTTCGCGGACGCCTGGTTTGAAGGCCCGGCCTACCTGGGCGACGAGGCCGCGCGCGCAGCGAGGAAGTCGGTCCTCGCCGGCGTGAAGACATCGATGAGCGCGCCAGCCTCGAGCGCCACCACGCCGTGGGGCACATCGGGCGGCACGAACCAGCAATCGCCCGCGGCGATTTCGGTCTCCGTGCCGTCGAGCGAGAACCGGAACCGGCCGCGCTCGACGAACGTCACCTGCCGATGCGGATGCGAGTGGATGTACCCCACAGCGCCTTCAGTGAAGACGACCCGGACCATCATGAGTTCCGGGTCGTGGCCGAGTATCTGCCGCGTGACCCCGGGTTCGGCCGGCTCGGTCGGCGCGTCATGGCCTCGAATGATCATGGCATCCCTCGTTCGAGACGGCGGGCCGGCCGCGGGTGGCCGCGGTGCTTCCCTTCTGCCCGCAGGCGAGTCATCGATGCTCAGCCGAGGACAGAAGGGAACACCGCGGACAGGACCCGCGGCCAACGACCGACGCCGTCGGTTCGTCGGCGGTTCTCTAGAACGTCCAGCGCACGCCCAGCTGCACCTGGCGCATGGGCCTGGCGCTCCGGATGATGCCGAACGTGGTGGACGTCGCGCCCGAGGGGACGCTGGCCCCCGGCTGGCCGAGGTTCACGACGTTGAAGGCGTTGGTCGCCTCGGCGCGGAACGTCAGCTTGCCCTTGGGCAGCCGGAAGTCGCGCGAGATGGCGAGGTCGACCACGCGGTAACCCGGGCCCTCGAGGGAATTGCGCGGGGTGTTGCCGTCGATCGGCGCGCCCGTGGTGGACTTGTTCTGGACGAAGGCGGCCGTGTTGAACCACTGCTCCGCCGTCGGATTGGCGATGGACGGGTCGCCGATCTGCTGCGCCCGATCGTTGGTCTGGCCGTCGAGGTTGGCGTCGACGCTGCCGTTGGTGACGGTGAACGGCAGGCCGCTGCGCAGCTTGATGATCGGCGCGACGGTCCAGCCCCTGAGAATGGCGCTCAGGACCCCGTTGGTGCCGTGGTAGTAGTCGAGACTCCAGTTCAGGTTGATGCTGAAGACGTGACGCTGGTCGGTGTCGGCGCGCCCGTACTCGGCCGCGAGATTCGTGTAGTTCTGCGCGAGGCCCTGCGTGGTGTTGTTCTGCAGTTGCGTGCTGGTCATCGTCTGGCTGTAGGTGTAGAACCCGTTGAAGCTGACGTTGTGCCACTGGCGCATGTTGAAGGTCAGCTGCAGGCCGTGGTAGTCCGAGTACTGATCCGAATCGATCATGGTCACCGCGCCAAACGCCTGGTTCGGCCGGCGCGAGAGGACGTTCGCCGCGGCGGCTGTGGCGGTGGGCGTGGCGACCGGGTAATTCACGTCACGGCCGAACGGGAGGTTCCGGCTGAACGTGCCGATGTAGGCCGCCCCCACCCCCATCGACTTGCCGATCTGCCGCTGGATCCCCACGATGGTCTGGTAGGCGTGCGCCCATTTGAAGCCCAGATCGACGCCGAAGCTGCCGCCGCCGGCCGCGTACGAGCCGTTGTAGGGGAACGGCGTGCCTCCGGGGTAGTTGGTGTACGGGTTGGCGAGCGTCGCGCCCTGCGGCACGCCGGCCGCGTTCACACCCTTGCCCGTGTTCGCGAACGTCAGCCGGGTGGACCACGGCTGGAAGTTGGTCATCGTGTTCCACTCGTTGCCGGAAATGCTGCCGTAGAACATCCCGGCGGCGGCGCGGACCGACGTCTTCCCGTCGCCGAACGGATCCCACACCACGCCGACGCGCGGGGAGACATGGTTCCACGCCGTCGCGATCACGCCGCGCTCCACGCCCGGGTCGCCGTAGAAGAGCTGCCCGATGGGCGCATCCGCCCGCATGGTGGACTTCTGGCCCGGCACGTACGTCGTGAACCGGTTCATCGGATCGGTGCCCGGCGTCTGCACGTCCCAACGGAGGCCGAGATTGAGGGTCATCCGCGAGCTGATGCGGTAGTCGTCCTG
>JAPKZP010000031.1 GCA_026393735.1 Acidobacteriota bacterium | reverse complement strand
CCGTGGCCGCCGTGTGGCGGTCATCGTCGACGAGTTTGACGTCGTACAGCACCAGGTTCGCCTGCGCTGCCGCGTCGCGCAAGTCGTCCCAGCGCCCGAACCCGCACGTGTCGAGCGCGGTGTGGACTCCTTCGGCCTGGAGCCGCGTCAGCACGTCGATCACGAATGGCGCCTGCATGAGTGGCTCGCCGCCCGAGACGGTGACGCCGCCGCCTGATTCGTCGAAGAAGATGCGGTCGCGCAAGAGCGTGTCGACCAGCACCGCCACCTCCACGGTCCCGCCGACGGCCTGGAGGGCGCCGGTCGGACACGCCTCCACGTCGCGCGCATCGCGGCCACTCACGACCGGGTTGGCCAGTTCGTCCTCGCCGCAGCGGTCGCACCGCATGCAGCGGTTCGCCAGGCGGACGAACGCCTGGTGCGGCGACTGGCTCTCGGGGTTGTGGCACCACGCGCAACGCAACGGGCATCCCTTCATGAAGACCGTGCTGCGCAAGCCAGGGCCGTCATGGAGAGAAAACCGCTGCACGTTGAAGACGAGCCCCGTGCGCATCAGGCGCCCGCCTGCGGGTTGGAGAAGTAGTACGCGTGGATGTGACGCTCCTGGACGGCGAACGACCAGTGCACGTTCTGCAGGTGCGCGGCGGCTTCGCTGATGGCGCCGCGTTCCAGCAGCCGCAGGAACGCCTCGTGCTCGACGACGGAGTGTTCCTCCCAGGCCTTGACCATGCCCTCGCGCCGTGGCCAGTCGTAGAGGCGCTGCTTGAGCAGGCGCACCTGCGCCACGAGCCGGGAGTTGTCGCAGCCGTCGAGATAAACGTCGTGGAAGGCGAGATTCAGTGCGTAGTACCGGTCGAAGTCGCGGGCGGCCACGGCGTCGGCCATAGCGGCGTCGAGCACGCGCATGCGTGCGAAATCCGCCGGGCCGAGAAAGGGGCCGGCGCTCCGGAGCGCGGCCGCCTCGAGGGCGCCGATGATCTCGTAGTAGTGACGGATGTCGTCGAGGGTGAGCGCGTTGAGGAGAAAGCCCCGGCGCGGCAGGACGGTGACGAAGCCTTGAGACTCGAGGTGGAGCAGCGCCTCGCGCAGGGGTGTGCGGCTGACGCCGAGGCGCCGGGCCAGGTCGTTGAGATCGAGGAAGGCGCCGGGCTGGAGGCCACCGCGCGCCATCTGGTCACGCAGGTATTCGTAGACCTGCTCGCGGAGCGAGCGGGTCTTGAGGATGGGGGTGTGTCTTTCGGCTGAAAATGTATTAGTTCCGGGTTGCGCGCGCGTCATTGCCGCTCCAGATATCTAATATATCAGACATCGGTTGCCCGTGTTCATGGCGGCCTGCCCCGCCGTGGTATGGTGAGCGCGAAGGAGCGTCCTGCATGCATCGCTTTCCCGTTCTTTGTCTCGCCGGCGCGATCGCGCTCGGCACCGTATCGCTCTCATCCTGGTCAACGGGTCCTATGAGCCAACAAACCCCCGCCCCTGCGGCCGCGCGCGTGAATCCGCTGCTGATTCCGAGTCCACTGCCGTTTGGCGCGCCGCCGTTCGACAAGATTCAGGACGGCGACTTCAAACCGGCGGTCGAAGCAGGCATCAAACGCCAACTCGAGGAAATCGCGACGATTGCCGACAACCCTGCGGCCCCGACCTTTGAGAACACGCTCGTCGCGCTCGAAAAGAGCGGCCAGCTGCTGGACCGTGCCACGCTCGTCCTGAACGCACTCGCGTCCGCCAACACCAACCCCACGATCCAGGCGCTCCAGGAGGAGGTCGCCCCGAAGCTCGCCGCGCTCGACGACGCGCTGTTCCTGAACGATCGCCTGTTCACGCGGGTTGAGGCCATCTACGGCCAGCGTGACGCGCTGAAGCTCGATCCCGAATCCCTTCGCCTCGTCGAGCACTACCATCAGCGCTTCGTTCGCAACGGCGCACGATTGTCCGAGGCCGACAAGAAGACACTCAAAGGGCTGAACGAACAGGATGCCGCGCTGAGCGCCAAGTACATGAACCAGCTGCTCGGCGCCGCGAAGGACGGCGCGCTCGTTGTCGGCGACGCGGCGGAACTGGCCGGCCTCTCGAAGGACGCCATCGATGCGGCGGCGCAGGCGGCGAAGGCGCGCGGCCTCGACGGCAAGTGGCTGATCCCGCTGCGGAACACCACGCAGCAGTCGGTGCTGCCGTCGCTCACGGACCGCGCGACCCGCGAAAAGCTCTTCCGCGCGTCATGGACGCGAGCGGAACGCGGTGACGCCAACGACACCCGCAAGACGATTGCCACGCTCGCGGACCTCAGGGCCCGCAAGGGGGGACTGCTCGGCTATCCGAACTACGCGGCGTGGGTGCTGGACGATCAGATGGCCAAGACGCCGGCGACCGTCGATCAGTTCCTGTCGAGACTCATCCCCCCGGCGACGGCCAACGCTCGCAAAGAGGCCCATGACATCCAGGCGCTCATCGATGCGCAGCACGGCAACTTCTCGCTGGCGCCCTGGGACTGGGACTTCTACGCGGAGCAGGTGCGCAAGGCGAAGTACGATCTCGACAGCGACGCCGTCATGCAGTACCTGGAGCTGGACCGCGTGCTCCGCGATGGCGTGTTCTACGCCGCGCACGAACTCTACGGCCCGACCTTCACGGAGCGCCACGACATCCCGGTCTACCAGAAGGACGTGCGTGTCTTCGAAGTGTTCGACCGCGACGGTTCCTCGATGGCGCTCTTCTACTGCGACTACTTCGCGCGCGACAACAAGAACGGCGGGGCCTGGATGGACAACTTCGTCATCCAGTCGAAACTGCTCGGAACCAAGCCGGTCGTGTTCAACGTCGGGAACTTCTCGAAGCCCGCGGCAGGCCAGCCCGCGCTCATCAGCTACGACGACGTCTCGACGATGTTCCACGAATTCGGCCACGCCCTGCACGGCCTCTTCGCGAATCAGCAGTACCCCAGCCTGTCGGGCACGAACGTGGCGCGGGATTTCGTCGAGCTCCCGTCGCAGTTCAACGAGCACTGGGCTCTCGAGCCGAAGGTGCTCGCGCACTACGCAGTGCACCACAAGACAGGCGAGCCGATGCCGCAGGCCCTCGCCGACAAGATCAGGAACTCTGCGACCTTCAACCAGGGCTACAGCCTGACGGAAATCCTCGGCGCCGCCGAACTCGACATGCGGTGGCATTCGCTCCCGGCCGGGTCGCCCGAGCAGGCGGTCGACGCCTTCGAGACCGCGTCGCTCGAGAAGGCCGGTTCGAGTGGTTCACGGAGCACGGAGGCTTGACGCGGGCCAACGGGGACCGCTTCCGCGACATGATCCTGTCGCGGGGCAACGCCGGGGACTACGCGAAGATGTACCGCGAGTTCCGCGGACAGGATCCCAGCATCGAGCCGATGCTGAAACGGCGGGGCATCAGCGCCCGCTAGATCGATGACCACGATTCGGGGTCGCCGGCACCTCGGCCACCCGCGTCCGACGATCCCGAGTCGTGGTCTTCTACACAGGAATCCGGCGGCGGAAGATTTCAGGTTCCGGTAAGATACGCGGACGGTCCCTGCCGTCCCGCCCTCGGCTGAAAGGAATCCCACGATGAGGAAGATCGCGTGTGCCTGCATTGCCGTCCTGCTGGTATCGGGAATCGCGGCCGCACAACCGCTCCAGAAGGACGATCCGGCCTGCAAGGATCACCCTCTCTTCACGCGGATGCCCGACTCGTGGCTCCGCAGCTGCAGCGAGAAGACGTTTGACGCGCACGAGTTCGCAACAAGCGCAACGGCCAAGACCACCGTGGAAGGGCGGCTCTGGCAGCTCACGTACTACCCGCAGGCGGCGGCCAAGTCGAAGCCGAGCGAGCTGCAGATCCTGCGCAACTTCGAGAATGCGGTGACGAAGATCGGCGGCAAGTCGATGTACGCGGCGAAGGCCCGAGAGACGTTCATGATCACCCAGGACGGGAAGGAGATCTGGGTGGATCTCTGGGCCGAGTTCACCGGCAAATACGGGTTCTTCATCGTCGAGAAGCAGGCGATGGCCCAGGACATCGTCGCCAACGCGGCGGCGCTCGCGAACGATCTCAAGACGACCGGCCACGTGACCGTCGAAGGCATCTACTTCGACACCGGCAAGGCCGAGATCAAGCCGGAGTCGGCGAAGGCCATCGGCGAGATCGCGAAGATGCTCGCGGCGGATCCGGCGCTGAAGGTGTACGTCGTGGGGCACACGGACACGGTCGGCGTGCTGGAGGCGAACATGAAGCTGTCCCAGGATCGCGCGGCGGCTGTCATGCAGGCGCTCGTGACGACGCATGGGATGGCCGCCGCCAGATTGAAGAGCTTCGGGGCCGGGCCCTACGCTCCGGTGGCATCAAACGACACGGACACGGGCCGGGCGAAGAACCGGCGGGTCGAACTGGTGAAGCAGTAGCGGCCGGCGTCGCATGCGCGTGCATCCCTCGAGACGTGTCGTGGCCATCCTCGCCGCGTGCGCGGCGCTGCTGGCGACCATCAGCGCCGGGTCCCGGGACACTGGCATCACCGCCGGACCGGCGCCAGCCGCGTGGAACCGCTCCCAGATCGCGGCGTCCAGACTGATGGCGCGATCGCTCGACAGCGTCCGGCGCCTTCGGCTCGCGAAGGGGCTGCCGATCGATCGGACACTGGATCCGAACCAGACGGGCATCATCGGCGAGGAGTTCACGCCGCTGACGACCTCGCTCGGGGAGGCGGAGGCGAAGCGCACGTCCGCCAACCCGGCGTTTGCCGCAGTGGTGGCCAGGTACTTCCAGGATGCCGGGCTGTCGCGCGGCGATGTCGTGGCGATTGGCGCCAGCGGGTCCTTCCCTGCGCTGCTCCTCGCGACGCTCTGCGCGGCCCGCGCGCTCGATCTCCACCCCATCGTCATCTACTCGATCGGCGCGTCGATGTACGGCGCGAACCTGCCGGGATTCACGTTCGTGCAGATGCTGGCGCAGCTGCGGGCGGACGGCCTGCTGCCATACGAACTGGCGGCGGTGTCGCCAGGCGGCGACCAGGATGGCGGGACCGGCGTGCTGTTCGACGAAGAGGGGACCACGCTCGTCGCCGAGGCGCGCCGGAGCGGCCTGCCGATGGTCGAGGGCGCCACGCTGGCCGAGCGCATTCGACGGCGGCTTCGCATCTACGAACGGGCGGCGGGCACGCGGCCGGTTCGCTGTTTCGTCAACGTCGGCGGCGCGTCCGCCAATTTCGGCGAGACACCCGCATCGCTGGAACTGCGGAACGGCCTCCTGCTGAAGATGGTGGACGTGCCGGCATCGCCGACGCGCGGCCTCGTCTTCGAGTTCGGGGCCCGGGGCATCCCGGTGGTGCACCTGCTGCACGTCCGCGGCCTGGCGCGGGACAACGGGCTGCCCTACGATTCAGGGGCCGGCTGAAGCCGACCCCCACGAAGAAGTGAGGAGACTGACGTGACGATTCATCGTGCGTGTATCGCAATTGTCCTGCTGGCTGTGGCGGCCGGCGCGACCCCGGCCGGTGCCGCGGTGTCTGGAGCGGCGCCGGTGAAGGGACAGCTCCCGTTGTTGATTACGAACGCCGGGCAGGGGCCTGGCGCCAAGATGTCGCGCCTGCTCCTGCAGCGCACGGGCGTGGTGACTGACTTCGAGTACAACGCTGAGCCGCAGCCGGCCGACCTGAAGACGAAGCCGTACAAGACACTGATGGTGGTGCTCGGGTCGACGGCGAAAGGCCTTGGCGCATCCGGCATCACGATCGACCAGGAGATCGAGCGCCTCAACGCGACGATCGCCGAGGCGAAGAAGCTCAAGATCCAGATCATCTGCATCCTCCTCGAGGGCAAGGCGCGACGGGGCAAGCCCGGCGGCGCCGACGAGCGCTGCATCGACGCCGTCGCGCCCTTCGCCAACTATCTCGTCGTGAAGAAGGACGGCAACGAAGACGGCCGCTTCGACGCCATCGCCAAGAAGTCCGGCGCGCCGCTGACGATCATCGACGACGCGGTGGACTTCGGCGACGTCGTTAAAGCGATGTACGGCAAGTGAGCACCTACGCCACCACGTCCTACACGCTGGCCGCGATGGTCGTGACCTTCGCGATCGCCAGCTGGCGGCTCCGATCGCCTGAGCTGTCGATGGTCATCACCGCGCTCGTCGGGGCGCTGGTGGCCGGCCTCGGCTTCCCGGCGCGCCTCGTCGTCGAAGGGACGTTCACGTTCCTCGACCTCGCGTTCATCTTCATCACCGCGTGCGTGTTCATGAACGCCTACTCGGAGGTGGGCGCCATGAATGCGCTCGTCCGTGCGCTGGTCATCCGCTTGCACCGCCGGAAGTGGCTGCTGCTCATGGT
>JAPKZP010000335.1 GCA_026393735.1 Acidobacteriota bacterium | reverse complement strand
TATCCGGGCAGAACCTCTCCGGGAGAGGTTATCCGGGCAGAACCTCTCCGGGAGAGGTTATCCGGGCAGAACCTCTCCGGGAGAGGTTATCCGGAGTGTCAGGCGTGGACGCCGGGGGCCTCGTGGCCCGTGCGCTGCACGTACTCCACGTAGGATCCCGGGTACAGATGCGGGTGCGTGTCGTGGCCGGACTCGCCGCCCAGTTCGAGGACCCGGTTGCTGAGGCCGCGCAGGAACGCGCGGTCGTGGGAGACGAAGAGCATCGTGCCGTCGAAGTCGCGCAGCGCCTCGACCAGCATTTCCTTCGTCGCCAGGTCGAGATGATTGGTCGGCTCGTCGAGCACGAGGAAGTTCGGCGGGTCGAGCAGCATGCGGGCCATGACCAGCCGCGTCTTCTCTCCGCCTGACAGCGCGCGGATCTTCTTGTCGATCTCGTCGCCCGAGAACTGGAACGCGCCGGCCAGGTTCCGGAGCACGCCCGGCGACTCGTGCGGGAAGTCCTTCTGCAACTGCTCTTCGATCGTGAGGTCGGGGTCGAGCACGTCCAGCGCCTGCTGGGCGAAGTAGCCCATCTTGAGGCTCGCGCCGAGCCGCACCTCACCCGCATCGGCCGCGAGGACGCCCGCCACCATCTTCAGGAGGGTCGTCTTGCCCGCGCCGTTGCGGCCCATGACGCACCAGCGTTCCCCGCGCCGGATCGTCATGTTCAGGCCGTCATAGATCACGTGCGATCCGAACGCCTTGCTCACGCCCTCGACCGTCACGACCTGTTCGCCGGACCGCGGCGGCGTGCGGAAGTCGAAGGCCACAACACGCCGTTGCTTCGGGAGCTCGATCTTCTCGATCTTGTCGAGGGCCTTCACCCGGCTCTGGACCTGGGCGGCCTTCGCCGCGTGGGCCGAGAAGCGCTCGATGAATCGCCGCTCCTTGGCGAGCATGGCCTGCTGGCGGGCGTACGCCGCCTCCCGGTTCGCCTCGCGGATCGTGCGTTCGCGTTCGTAGAAATCGTAGTTGCCCGAGTACGCCGTGATCTCGCCGTCGTCGATTTCCGCGATCTTCGAGACCACGCGGTTCATGAACTCCCGGTCATGGGAGGTCATGAGCAGCGCCCCGGCCCGGCCTTTGAGGAACGCCTCGAGCCAGATGATCGACTCGATGTCGAGATGGTTCGTGGGCTCGTCCATGAGCAGGACGTCCGGGTTGCCGAGGAGGACCCGCGCCATGGCGACGCGCATCTTCCAGCCGCCCGACAGCGCCCCGACGTCGCCGTCGATCCGCTCGTCGTCGAAGCCCAGGCCGTGCAGCACCGCGCGCGCCTGCGCCTCGAGGGCGTACCCGCCCATGTGCTCGTATGCCTCCTGCACGTGCCCGAAGCGATCGAGGATGCGGTCCATGTCGCCGGCGCGATCTGGGTCGCCCATGGCGTGCTGCAGGGCCTCCAGTTCATGGTGCAGATCGCCGACGCGCCCGCTTCCGGCGATGGCCTCGTCCAGCACCGAGCGCCCGGACATCTCCTCGACGTCCTGCCGGAAGTAGCCGATCGTCAGCTTCTTCGGGACCGACACCTCGCCATCGTCGGCGGACTCTTCGCCGACGATCATGCGGAAGAGCGTCGTCTTGCCTGACCCGTTCGGCCCGACCAGGCCGACGCGCTCGCCCGGGTTCAGCTGGAACGAGGCGTCGACGAACAACACCTGGCGGCCGTACTGCTTGGAGATACGCGAAAAAGCTATCATGCGATCCTTCCAGCGTATCACGCGACGAACAGGCGCGCCGGCCGCGGGCCGGCCTCGGCTGAATTGGGAGAGTCTCGGCCCAGCATCGGTTTGCCGATCGACGCGATCAACTAGTCGAGGCCAAGGTCGGTCCCGTTCACAGGGACACGCGCAAGTACCACGCGGGGAGCCGGAAGACCCCTGCGGGCGAATACCGCCATGCTCAGGCGTCGACGCTGCGCGGACGGGTCCTGGCTGGCGTCACCGGGGCGCTCGACTCCGTGGCTGGGGCGTGCGATCCTGATGTGTCTCGTCCGAGGCCGTTGAGCATCCGGCCGGCCGTCGAACCCTGGTGCTGGGGCCCAGCGTCCTCGCCGTAATGCCTTGCGGTCACCGAAAGTGGAGGTCACGCCCGTGAGCACATGCCGTCGCGTATCCGGAAGCCTGGTCCTGCTGGTGTGCCTGCTGTGGGTATCAGCGGGGTTGGCGCAGCAGCGACCGTCACTGGTCGGCCGATGGCAGAGTCCGGACAGCGTCCTGCAGATCAACGCGGAC